>NZ_NPDQ01000009.1 GCF_002812125.1 Leptospira brenneri | reverse complement strand
TCACAGCTCACAACTCTTGAAAAGCTACTCTCTCTTTTCCCATTTTTTTATTCAGAAAGTTTTCACCTTTTCGTAAAAGTCTTTCTATTTCTTCTTCAAACTTACCTAAATCAGGAAATTGGATCATTCGCTAATGGTTTTATTTAATGACCTAAGATTGAATCCCGATTTCTCAGACCTTCTCCTTCTTCCCCCGCATCCAGTAGAATCGTATAACACCTATGCAAGCAAAGAAAGCGCAGACAAAAACTCCTGTGGTAGAAAAAATCCCAACAATATCTTTTGCGCTGAAGACATCGATTGGATTGGAGCCAAGTTGCGAAACTAATGGATTTAGTATCCCGACCCAGATGACAAAGATGAACATCAATGCGGCACCCCGACCTGCCCACAGGCGAATGATTCTTGGATCGCCTGGTTCGATTTTCCCTCGGACTACGATATAGTCGACTAACAGGCCCAATGTCACTCCCAGGAATAGTCCTTTGATGAGTCCCAATATTCCTGAGGCGGTGAGTAAGGAAAGAAACGAAAGCACAATCAGGAATAGAAATACAAGAACGATCGTGAGTATGAATGGTCCTCCCACTCGCGCCCCTGGCAGTGGGCCTGATCCCAGTTCGATTGCAGAAAAGGCACTTGCAAATCCGCCAAGCCCTGAGATGACTTCTGCTCCCAATGAAAAGAGAATGCTAAAAATAAATACGAAAATCCATAATTTACGGCGCATTCGCTGACTTCATAGTTAGGTTAGTTTCTCGCAAGTAATTTGTCATTGATTGAAAATGTAACTATACGGTTCTACTGCATAAACATAGCACTTATCATTTTATGATTGGTATCTAGAAAACCATATAGGATTGGATCAGTTTTAGGCCCTATTCGCATCCGCTTTTAGACCTTCCAATTTTTGTTCCATGACTTAACGTCTTCTGGTCATGTAAAAGAAAGTTCTGTTTCTAATCGCCATTTCTCTGCGGATTTTAAAATTTCTTCAGCGAGCAAAACAAGTCCGGGCCCTGATTTTTTACGATAACAGATATAAAATTTTCTTTCTGCATTCCATTCTTCAAATTTAATTTTTTTAAGTTTTGGGCTTATGGAATATTCAGATAAAAAACCAATTCCAAGTCCAGCTTCCAAAGATTTGATTACGGATTCTACACTTCTCATCTCCATCGCAATATTAGGACCAAATTCTTTTGAAAAAGATTTGATCTTCTTTTCCACTGCCTTTCGAAGAGCAGAACCTGGATGGAAAAATACAAGAGATTGTTTTTTTAGATCTTCGATTTTGATTTTCTTTTTTAGAAAAATGGGATGGTCTTTGGAAGCTACGGGAAAGATCCGATCGGATAAAAATTCCAGAACATTCAGACTAGGTTCTGTAATGGGACCAGTCAATATCCCCAGATCTACTTCTCCCTTTAATACTGCTTCTTTAGTTTCCTTTGCATCTCCTTCTCTGACTGATAGAGAAAGTTCTGTTCTTTTTTTTAGAATTTCTTTTAAGATCTGAGGTAAGATCCAAGCAGAAACTGTCCCACCAGCTGAAATCGAAAAGTTCCCTTTCAGTTCATTTTCCTTGGAAAAGCCAATTTGTATTTCTTCCCATAATTCTTTCATTCGAATCGAATATTGATAGAATCTTTCACCTTCGTGTGTTAGTCGAACTGACCTCCCACCTCTTTCTAAAACAGTGACTCCCAATTCCCTTTCCAATAGAAAAATCTGTTTGGAAAGTGCAGGTTGTGTTAACCCCAATCGATTTGCTGCCTTTTGGAATGTACCCGATTCTGCGATTTCTAGAAAATAAATGATCTGCCTAAATTCCATAAAACATATAACTTTTAGTTATATGTTTTATAAAACCAATTTATTTGCATTATATCAATTTATTTGATACCGTATTTACCAAGGGGAAAATATGGGACGAACTCTATACGACAAAATTTGGGAAAGTCATCTGATCTTTGAGAATTCAGACTCGGAATCTATTTTATTTGTGGATCGTCATATCCTTCATGAAGTGACTTCTGCTCAGGCATTTGAAGGATTAAGAACTAAGAATAGGGATGTAAGAAGGAAGGATCTCACCTTTGGAGTTGTGGATCATAATGTATCCACAAGAGATCGTAAAAACAGAGATGCAGCAGGACCAGTCTCTCGATTGCAGATCGATACCATGGAGAAAAACTGTCAAGATTTCGGAATTCGCTTGTTCGGTCCGGAGGATCCCGAACAAGGGGTGGTGCATGTTTTAGGTCCTGAACTCGGATTTACAATACCAGGATCTGTAATCGTATGCGGAGATTCTCATACAGCTACGCATGGAGCTTTTGGAGCATTGGCTTTTGGGATAGGAACCAGTGAAGTGGAACATGTGCTTGCTACACAAACTCTCAAACAGGCAAAAACAAAATCGATGCTCGTTCAATTTGTTGGTAAACCTGGATTCGGAATCACTGCAAAAGATGTCGTTCTTGCACTCATTGCAAAAATTGGAACTTCCGGTGGAAGAGGATATACTTTAGAATATTCAGGTCAATGGATCAGTTCTCTTTCTATGGAAGGTCGGATGACTCTTTGTAATATGAGTATTGAAGCCGGTGCAAGGGCAAGTCTCATAGCACCAGATGAAATCACATTTGATTATTTGAAAGATCGAAAGCTTATACCTAAAGGAGAAGGTTTTCATAAGGCGATAGAATATTGGAAAACATTCTTCACTGATGAAGATGCAGTTTATGATGAGATGATTGAATTAGATATTTCTAATATAGAACCCCAGGTCACATGGGGAACAAATCCATCTCAGTCATTATCAATCAATGGAGTTGTTCCAAATCCAGATGAATTTCTTGAGAAACGGGCTAGAGAGACAGCTCTGAATGCCTTGGAGTATATGGATTTAAAACCGGGAACTCTCATTTCTGAGATTGGCATCGATAAAGTATTCATTGGCTCTTGCACAAATTCAAGGATAGAAGATTTACGATCGGCTGCAGAAGTTGCGAAAGGAAAAAAAGTCCATCCAAGAGTGCAAGCTTTGGTGGTTCCAGGTTCAGGTTCTGTAAAACGTCAGGCAGAATTGGAAGGTTTGGACCAAATTTTTAAAGATGCTGGATTCGAATGGAGAGAGCCTGGTTGTTCTCTATGTCTTGCGATGAATGACGATGTATTAAAACCGGGAGAAAGATGTGCATCTACTTCTAATCGCAACTTCGAAGGAAGACAAGGTCGTGGAGGAAGAACTCATCTCGTTAGTCCTTCGATGGCCGCAGCCGCAGCAGTGACTGGAAAATTTACGGATGTGAGGAAATTGGTATGAATTCAAAAATTTGGACAGTCCATACGGGTGTTCCCGTCTCAATCCCAAGAGAGGATATCGATACGGATCAAATACTTCCAAAACAATTTATGAAACTCATCGATAAAAAGGGTTTTGGAAAACATTTATTTCATGACTGGAGGTATTTAGATTTAGAAGGAAAGATTCTAAATCCTGAATTTGTATTGAACCAAGAAAGATTTACGAATGCCAGTGTGCTCATCGCTGGAAAAAATTTCGGTTGTGGTTCGAGCAGAGAACATGCACCTTGGGCACTTTCTGATTTTGGATTCAGAGTGATTTTGGCTCCTTCCTTCGCTGATATATTCTCCATTAATTCTGCAAAGAATGGGATTGCTCTCGTTCGTTTGAAAGAAGAAGAAATTTATTCTCTAGGTGAATGGGTTTCCCAAAATTCTGGATCTCAAATTCGAATTGATTTAGAAAATTTGGAAGTTCAAGCGGGAGACCAAACATTCTTTTTCCAATTGGATTCTGCTTCTATCAATCGGATTCGGATGGGTTGGGATGATATCGATATCACTTTAAAAAATTCAAAAGAGATCCTTGCATTCGAAAGGACTTTGAAAGAAGAAAAATCATTTTTAGAAGTGTATTGGTAATACTTCCTTTAAAAATATTCCAACGGGATTTTTTTTTCTGCGTAATCAAATTGAGTGACAGTTCAGAATACCAGTTACTAAAAGAACAGAAAATATCTTTGGTAACTGGTATTTAGTTACTGCGAGAGGGATAGAAAGGGCGCGTAGCGGTCGCGGTTAGCGACCATAGCCCTGAATAGCCCGACCCCAACGATTGACTAATTTTTACGGATCAAAAATTAAATTAGATTTATCATTCAGAGTTTGGGGACTCGCCCAGGAGAGGTTTTAGTGTAAAGGGAGAGATGTTTTTAAGGTGAAGCTTATGAAGAGGGTGGTCAAGTCTCTAGACTTAAAAAAGGAAATTCTGGGTTAACGGTCGTTAGGTTTTATGGATGGCTGATGTTTTAGGCTCCGCTATGTATGATATCCTGGGCGAAGTCGCGACTAGCAGGATAACAAAGAAGATTTTAGTTGATCAGGGCCAGGGAAAATCTGTCCGGCGAAGTTCGACACCATTCCATTGTAAGATCTTACCGTCTTCTTTAATCGTAAAGGTATGAGTCATCCCTGAGGCACTGTGGATCGTAACTGTTCCAGAGGAGACCGTATAGGTACCGATACTTTTTAGATCGGAGCCGGGTAAAATATAGGATACTTTTTCAGGCGCGAAATCGAGTCGCCCTGCTTGCACGGCACCTATGATTTTTGGTTTCTGCGTGCGTTCTATGGGTTTACCCTCATAGCTTTTTCCCGCAAGATCAAGCGATGCGCAATGCGTGCAGAAAAAACTGGCAATGGTTAGCAAAAAAAACCGGAGAGTCATATCACATTGTATCAGAGCAATTTTTTACTTACCGTCAAGAATCTTTTTTACTTAGTAAATCTCCCTATAAGCAGAATGTTCAATTTGATTCTTTCGCAAAAGAGGTACGATGTGAAGAGGTTTGAAGGGATTACTCAGATGAATTCGAAATTCAGATAATCAAACTATATGTATAAAATAATAATAAAGGAAAAAGTAGTTTATTCTATTTGATTGGATTGAAATTTTTTATGATCAGAGGAGAATACATTTTACTTTAGGCTTTACTTCTCCATTTGATTATAAAAAATTTTACGCAGTGCAAATCACTTCATTTGCGGTTTGAGAAGATTGGAAACTACTATGAAAAACATTATCATCATCTTTGTTGTTTGCCTGATCGTGCGAGGCACGAGTATTTTTGGAAGCCAGGGCGGTAAACGCATGAGTTTCGTCAAACCACCCACGCAACCAATCGTTGCCACACGTTCCGTGGAAGTGAAAGGCACTCGTTGGAAAAACGGCAAGATAATACGGATCCTCTTTCTCGGTGGCACGAAAGCGGAACGTCAGACTGTGCGTCAGTTTGCCGTCGAATGGACGCGTTATGCGAACTTGACTTTTGAATTCTTCGATTCTGTCTCGCAACTTCGGGGGCAAAAATCGGACATCCGTATTGATTTTGTACAAGGTGATGGCGCCAATTCGGCGATTGGTAACGAAGCAGAATATTTTGAGCAGAATGAACGTACGATGAATCTCGAATGGGTAGATAAATCTACCATATTACATGAATTCGGTCATGCGCTTGGTTTGGACCATGAACACCAAAATCCATCCAATCATACACCTTGGAACAGAAAGGCTATTTTCGCCGAACTGTCTAAGCAAGGATGGACGATCGAAATGGTAGATGATTTTGTGATCAAACCACACGATCGCAATCTTGTCAATTTCAGCCAATACGACCCCCAATCAATTATGGTTTACTCATATCCCGCTTCATGGACGTTAGACGGTTCTTCTGTAGATCAGAATGAGGAACTTTCTGAAATGGATAAGATTAATATCGCAAAAATGTATCCAGGTAAAACTTCTGTCGGTGAAGAGAACATTGCTCCTGTCATACCGGTTTCCCAAGCTCAAACAATATCGGGAGTTTCTGAAATCAATTGCCAAAAGGTAACGAAGACACCGGAAAGAGTGTCTGGTGCAAGTTCATTCATTGTTGAAAATCATACGAACGAAATTCTTACATTGTATTGGTTTAGCGCAGGCAAAAAAACCAAGTATGCAACGATTCATCCAGATAGTAGACATGAGCAGGAAACTTATATAGGCCATCTCTGGGTCATTGACGTGCAATCACAGTGCAAACTGGCCTTCACCACCACCTCAAAATCAAAAGGTAAGGTTGTGTTTGGTAAACCTAATTGATTGGGTTCTTGGTTTGAAAATAGGGTGAAGAGCTTTCTTTTTTCTGAACCAAATGCGGACGGACTGGGACTTTTAACTGTATGAATGACAAATCCTATATAGAGCTTCTGGATCAGGCGAAGTCGGGAGATCTACGAGCCTGGTCCGTTTTACAAAATCGGTTTTCTAGTTTTGCGATCAAATTTGCATCTAAGATTTTAGATGACGAGGATCTTTCTCAGGACGTGGTGCAAGAATCGTTTTGGGATCTATATCGTAATTTGGAAAAAATCACAACTCCTGCGGCTTTTCCTACTTTGTTAAAGAGAGCGCTCATTAAACACGGAGATCGAATTTTGAGAAAGAAGGAAAGTCGGAATTTGGTTTTTGTCGATCCAAACCAGATCGACCAAAATTCAAAAGAATCAGATTCCACTTATTTAGAAAAAGAATGTTATGAAACGATTTTTAAAAATGTAAAAAAATTGGATCTGGCAGACCAGAGACTAATCGAACTTTATTATTACAAAAACTATTCCTTGGTAGAAATTTCAAAATCAGAAGGGAAAACCTTATCATTCATCAAAAAAAGACATATTCATGTTAAAAAAATTCTCAAAGAAGGGATCGGTGAGAATTTTCGTCCGGAAGCTAATTCCAGTTTTTTGATGGTAGCTTAGAGGAATCATTTGGAAGCAACACAAACTTATTCGAATGGACAAATTGAAAATGTGTATTTAGAACAACGAAAAGTTTTTCTCTGGGGTGAAGTGAATGATAATTCAGCGAGATACTTGATAGATCGTTTTTTATATCTCGAGGCAATAGACCCGACAAGACCAATCACTTTATACATTCATTCTCCTGGAGGATCGACTTACGCAGGATTGGCGATACTCGATGTGATGAAGAGTCTTCATAATCCAGTTTATACAACTTGTTTAGGAATGGCTATGTCCTTCGGTGCAGTACTTCTACTTTCTGGAGTGAAGGGACATCGTTTTGCTTACCCTCATAGTAAAGTTCTCATCCACCAACCACATGTTATGGGCGAGTTTAAGGGCCCAGCGGAAGACATCAGGATTTTTGCAGAATCTGTTAAGAGAGAAAAGGATTTGTTAAACGAAATCATGGCAAAGGCTACAGGGCAACCGTTGGAAAAATTGAAGGAAGATACCGAGAGGGATACCTGGTTTTCTGCTGCCGAAGCGCTTGAATACGGAATCATCGATAAGATTATTGGCGATTGATGAAGAGACATAATTTAAATGCGAATCCACAATCCCCCTCCCGAGTTAGGGTGGAGGGGTGTGGCTCGTGGGCAGTGCGAAAATTCTCTATATCCCAATTTCATAATGATTGCAATTATCTTCGTAAAACCTGAGTTTTTATTCCAAAAGTATTCATCTTTTCGTCCGGAATCCAAACAACTCCTTGAAAGATTCTCCTTAAGTAAGGATTCATACATAAATCATATAGAGACTTTTGGTATCTAATGAGACCAACTAAAGCCCATTTGTATTTTTTAGTATTCGCAAATATTTGGAAAATGAGTATTTATGATTCTGAATCTATTTTGAGGTGAAACATTTTGGTTTCCAAATCTTCTATTGGTGTCTTTATCATTGATGATCATCCGATGCTTCGGAAGGGTTTGCAGTCTGAGATTGAGGCAGACCCTGACCTGAAGTTTGTTGGTTCTGCAGAATCAATTAGAGAGGGCCTACTTTTAATTTCTTTTAAACAAACCAATGTTCTGATTATGGATATTTCATTGAAAGATGAAAATGGAATATCCGAATTTTCTAATATAAAAAATAAGTTTCCGAATCTGAAGATAGTTTTTTTTACGATGCATCGAGACTGGACCTATCTTCAAAAGGTAGCAATACTTGGAGCCGATGCTTATATACTGAAAACAGAATCTGTTGGTAGTATCATTTCTATTGTAAAGCAAGTGTATGTTGGTAAGAAAGTGTTTCCTGAAGAGGTGATGGGTATTGTTGATCAGCTAGATTTTGGAGATAATTTGGCTAAAAAAATTGAAACTCTAACAAAGAGGGAGAAAGAAATTATAACGCACTTAATGGATGGAAAAATAAATCGAGAAATTGCAAGTGATCTACAGCTAAGCATTCGGACAGTTGAGGCGCACCGTTCTTCGATAATGCAAAAACTTGAAATTGATTCATCGATAAAATTGGCACAAATCATTTTGCGATTACAATCCAGTAATTTATTATAAAACTTGGATATTACGTATTACTACTTAAGATTCTGAATTAAATCAGGTAGTAACCGAGGTATCGCTTTTTCTTAGTCCTATTATAATTCCAATTATGTTCCTTTGAGGATCAATTTGGAGTAAAAATGAAAAAAATAAAAATCATATCTGGGTTATTCTGGATTGTTTTCGCATTCAATAATTGCGAAACAGATAAAAAAGATAACAATATGCTATTGGCTGGCCTTGTGATTGCTGCTACATCTAATTGTTTTTCTGTTCCATCTCAAGTGGTTGTTTCTGACGGAAACTCCTCTACTGTCAAAACCTTTAATTGTACTGTTAGTGGAAATGTTTATACTTGTGTTCCTGCGGATGGAGGAAATTCGGTAGTAAGAACGTATACATCCCAAGCAGCTGCAAAGTTAAGTGTTGTGGATCCTCCATCATTTTCTAACCAACATGTCCAAAGAGGACTTGCAAAAAGAGTGGAAGGAACAACAGAAACTACTTTTACCTATAACTCATCTAACCAGTTACAATCTGTTTCCCCATCGACAACTTATTCTAATTATGATGACAAAGGTTTTCCGAAATCTAATTCTGCAGGTGGAACCATTACTTATACTTACGAAGGATCTCGCACGATCCCTACAACCGTAAATGATGGAGTGTTTACATATACTTATGATAGTCGAGGTTGGGTAACTAAAGTTGATATGGGATTTGGAAGTCCGACTACGGTGGCCAATCACGGTTCTTTAGGGATCTGTCAGTAACGTTCAGTATTTTCATCTAAAATACACATTGGAATTCTCCCTCGAATGGCAGTGTGTATTAAATTCTTACGAGAGCGGTAATAGAATTGAAAACCGAGTTCCTCCCTTTGGATTTGATGTTAGTAAAATTTCTCCACCGTGCGCATTCGCAATTTTTCGAACAATAGACAAACCTAAACCGGTTCCTTGTGGTTTTGAAGATTCTAATTTTGTATTAAAAATAATATCTTTAAGATTATCATTAATTCCTGGACCATCGTCTTCCATAATAATGATTAAGGCCGAATTTTCAGATTGAATTAAGACGGAAAATTCAGAAACTTCCTCTTTCAAATCTAAACAGTTCTTTGCTATATTCAAACAAACTCTTCTCATTCGTAGCTCGTCAATTTTGATCCAATCGGAACTTAAATTTTGGAAATTAAGTTTTATATCACTGTTTTCGAACAATAGAATTAAATCTTCTTCAACGGAGGAGAAAAAATCTTTGGCATTAATCAGTTTTAAATCCAAAAAAATTCTTTTTTTAGAGAATTCCAAAATATCAACAGAAAGATTTGATAATGCTTCGATTTCTTTTTTTGCCTGTTTGAATAAAGTGAAATTTAGGGTAGGGTTCAATTCTATGTATTGTAAACTTTTTTGAATCAGTAAAACATGATGGCCAATATCGTGAGCTATTTCTGAAGTCAATTCACCGATGATTGCTAACTGGTTGATATCTTGGCGCATTAAGTTTTGTAAAGAAAGTGTTAGGGCATAGGCAATTCCTTGAACCCAATCCATATCTGATTCGTTACGAGTAAAACTCTTTGCAGGGATATCTAAAATAAGAAATATATGTTCCTTTTGTGTGATTGGTAAAAACAGCCGATCATTCAAAATGATAGGTTCCTTAAGTCGATTAAATTCAAGTCCCGAACTTCTGTCCTCGATTAAGTCAGAAACTTCTGTCACTTTTAGGTCAAATTTTGTATCGATTGAATATCGTTTCCAGGTTTTGCCAGAAGTATCTGGCAAAAAGATATATAACTCTTTGTTGTCTTTATTGTTTTCTGAAAGTATCTCTAAAGCGGATTTTGCTGCTGATGTATAGTCAGGTGAGGACATGATTTTTTGGGTTGAAGTCACTAGAGTTTTCATCTGATGCGAAATATTTTCGGATTCTGTTAAAGAGTTTGAATATCGTTTCGAAATGATAATCGAATGGGATATGATTAAAAATATTTGGCCATATGGAATCATATAGAAACTATTTAATAACCCAAATATCACTAAGCTATCGTTAACATTTGCAACCATAAGCCCGAAATATCCCATAAGTAAAACCCATGCCCCTTTTTGTTTTTTAAAAACTCCGATTAATATCATTATCATCCAACCAGGAATGACGGTGAAAAAAATATAAAATAGTAATGGGTTTAAAAAAATTGCATAAAAGGTGTTTGGAGTTGTTAATATCAAAACACACATTGTATAAAGTGGAAAATTAAAGTAGAATCCATATTTTTTCCAAAATTCATTGGGGATAAATCGATACAAAAAAGTATATAATACTGGCCCAGAACAAAATGTAGAAAAATACTCAATTCGATTGAGTATTTCCCATGATAAAAAATCAAAGGCTAAATGTCCGATCCGTTCTCCTGTTGTTAATGCTCTGAGTAGTATTAGAATACAATGAATTTCGAATAAAATTGGAGTCGTATCTTTTCTTCTGAAAATATAAAATATTAGATTGTAGCATGCCATCATCCCAGCAGCGATACATACGGCAATACTTAGGCCAGATTGAATTTGTCTCTCACGAAAGATAGTTTCTACTTTCCCTAGTTGAATGGGGTACCAATACCCGCCCCAAAGATTTTGATAGTTTGAGACATGTATGATTATATTTAGATGATCTATATTGGGAAGTGTAATGATTTGTGGTCGGTATTGTGCTTTAGAGTTATTTGCTGTTTTACTGACAATACCTGCCTGACTTAACAATTCTCCATTGATGTAAAGTTCATAAGCAGTACCAATGTCCGGAATGTACATTGCCATGGCAGGAGAATCTTTGCTAAGCTTAATGTCTAATTCATAACTGGCATACCCAAAACTACCTACGGTGGTGCCGAAGTATTCTGTATCATTCCATACGGAAGGGCTTTTTTTGAATATAAATTGGTCATTTGAATCCTTTGCATTTTTCCTTGGCAAAATGAATTGATTCCAATAAAATTTCCATTCTCCTGAAAGTGGTATCGTTAAACCACTATTAACGTTTGTACTGGTTAAATCTAAAAATCCATTTTTTGCAGTGGGTGCAACCTGTTCGTCTTTGTTTGTGGTGCATCCAGAACAAAGAAAAACACTTAAGAAAAATAGAACGATCCGACGACTGAGCTGAATGTCCAACCATCGATAGATATGGATACTTGAGTAAAAGAGTCAATTATAAAATGGAATAATTCTAATAATCCAAGTGCGGATCTGGTCAATTAATTTGCGTAACCTGTTTGCAATCATTCCACTAAGCGGTCTTAGATCATCCGGGATCTAAGATGTAACGATGCTAAAAGTCCAAATCCGAAGGAAGAAGGGAGGTTTGATTTGTCTCTCGTCAGCTTAAGGATTCTCCGGCGCAAAAGTTTTAAAAAAAGAATCTTCGGATTCGGTTCGAAATTTCCAGGTTTTTTGGAAGACTATTTTTCCTGTTTGATTTTTTACTTTTGCTTTGACCATATATTCGGAATTAGCTTGGAAGGGTTCGTTGGCAACAAAAGCGACAAATTTCATACTCTTTAAGAATTCTTTTGTATCTGGAGGTGGATTGGACAAACTTAAAAGACTAATCGGGATTGTTTTTCCTTTTGAATCCAGAAGGAGTGCTTCTTCCAGGTAAATTTCTGTTTCAGGATCATTGTCAAAAAACAATTGTATGGTGATCGCGGTTGAATAAGATAAATAAGGTAAATGCGGAAAAGGGTTGGGTAATTCGGGAGGCATCCTAAGTCGAATTTCTGTTTCATTCGAAACTGGATAATAAACAAATGCGGGTTTTTTACCGACAAGGCAATATTCGGCAAAAAAAACTAAGATGTGTTTGCCGTTTTCATAGGAGACCCTCTGCATGCCGATGCGTTTGATTGCAGGATGGAAAACTATCGATCTATGAAAGGGAGTGTCGAGTAGTCCTCTAAATAAAAACTCAGGTGATTCTCTATGCTCTTTTTTCATCAGAGGTAAAACTGTATTTCCAACATAACAACCGTCATTTGGTTTGAATCCTACTGCAAGGGCCTGGTCCTGCGGTGTTTTGCCAATGAATCCAGGTAAATCCTCCCTTTCATTGTGCACCCATTCAATGGTTTCCAGTTGGCTGTCAATTTTAACATTTGCATTTTGGTTTCGCGAAAGATAATCACCATGTTTTTGTGCTGCGATATTGAGTTTTGCATCGAGTGTTGGAGGTGGGAATTGATTGGCTTCTAAAATTGTTTCTAGAAGCTTCAAACCACGTTTTTGATACTCAGATTCCGAAATCGAAAAGTCTTGGGATCTAAGAGGAAACGAATAAAGAATTAAAAGAATCATCAACGAAGGGAAAAGTTTCATAATTGGTCTACCTGCGGTAATAGGGAATGATCCGAAACAGTTTACATTGAGACAGAGCTATGTTAGCGTTTTTTTTTATGGTTTGTCAATTTATTTTATTTTGAATCTCAGTGTATCTTTTTAAAAAAGCTAAATCTTTCTTTATTGTTTATTACTTTGTATTATTTGATTTCTGAAACAGTGCGGAAAAATTGAAATTTATGTTTGGGTATATTTTCAAAAACATTGGTGATCCTAGATGTCAAATCTTCATCGTAGGCAATGCGAATATAAATACGACTTACTTGGTTTGGATACTTGGAAGCAAGTTTTGCATAGGCTTCTGGATCTTTTTCTCCAGAGTCTCCCACTAAGATAAATTTTACTTTTTTCCATTCCTGAATCATTGGTTCGATGGTACTAAATTTATAAATCTCCGGTTTTTCAAATAGATTGAAAAAGTCTGAATCCTTAAATCGAAAATCTTTCATAGAATACCCAGTTCTTGGAAAACCACTTTCGGTAAAAAATTGATTTAATACCGAATACATTTGCCAGGGACTAGCACTTACATTTACAAAACAACTGTTACCAGAGGATTGGATTTGGTTATAAAAATCATTCATTCCCGATACAAGTTGAAATGGTTTCATGAAACTATTTTTGATCAGGGCCTTTTTGTTTCTTACGTCACTGATTTTGAGTGTATCATCAATATCCGAAATTAGACAAGTTGTGTCTTCTTTGATTAGGAAAAATTTACCATTGTAGATGTTTTTATTTTTCTTCGTCGTTATACTTTTGAAATCAACAAAACCTGATTCCAGGTTTTCCTGTGAAAGAAGCGATTTATCTATGGATATCTCTGTGATGGACCTACCATTTGGGCCTGTTTCGTTTAGAGGGAAAATTTTACCAAACAATTCAATGGAGATTTCCTTTCCTCGTTTGTTATCGATGAGAAACCATTTTGTTCTTTCTTTGAAAATTTCTGAATTTGAATCAGGATTTTCCCCAATTTCCGTTGATAAATATTTAATTAAAATTTTGCGTTTGATGGAATCTTCTTTTTTTTCGAATACATGAGTATGGATTTTTACTTTGTATTCGTTCTTACTGGAATCAAGGTATAAAAAAGTCGGATAAAAAATCAATTCATCATCTTCATCAAGGTTTGATGCGAATATGTTTTGATAACTTAAAATAAATGTAAAAAGGAGTATGAGTCTAGTGAATGTTTTCATAAAGTGTAATCTTATTTACCTGTGTTTTAATTTTCTACTTCGGTCTTGTTCAGCTCTTTTGGAATAGAAAAATTAGAGAGCCTTGGAAAACAATTTTCCATAATGAAAGAAGGTTTTGCAAAAAGGAAACTATTTTTTTAGCAAATTACTCTTCTTTTTATCGAAGTTTGCAGTTATGGTGATTTTTTAACTCAAAGAAAGTGTTGTTTGGTAGGTAAAAGTATTTTCTAGTCTGGTTTATAATCAAAACCAGCAATGTATTTTAGGTTTAACAATGCTCTTTCATATTCAACTAAGGCATCAATATATTTTAATCGAGTTTCGTTGTAAGACCTTGTTGTGTCCAAAAACTCAAGTAAAGTAGATCCGCCACCTTTGTATGCGAGTTCTACAATTTTTACAGCTTGTTGTGATTTTAATAAAGAAATTTGACGCATCTGTTCCAGAGCTTCAAATCGAACTTTTAATTCTTCTTCAGTGATCGCCATTTCTTTCGCGAGGTTTAGGTATAATTCTTCTCGAAATAAGGCAGCTTGTTTCGTGGTCGATTGGCTTTTTGCAATTTCTCCTTGGTTTCTAGAAAATACTGGTAGATCTAAGTTCACGGACATTCCGTACATATATTGGTTTTGTTGGACCAGTGAATCAAATAGAATGCTAACGTTGGGAACGGCATTTGCTTTTTGTAATTTAAAATTTGCAAGCGCCACATCTTCGGCATTAACTAACGCTAGATAATCGGGGCGTCCTTCCGTGGCCTCCGACAACAATTTGTCTGAATCGATAAGTGGTAATCGTTTTAATGAATCTAGATTACCGGAAAGAATGATATCAATTTCACTGGGGTTGAGTCCTAAGGTAACAATGAGTTCGTTTTTTAATTTGAGATAATCTACTTGAGCTGATACT
Organism: Leptospira brenneri; assembly: GCF_002812125.1. Classification (NCBI taxonomy): domain Bacteria; kingdom Pseudomonadati; phylum Spirochaetota; class Leptospiria; order Leptospirales; family Leptospiraceae; genus Leptospira; species Leptospira brenneri. Next base: position 118,452 of record NZ_NPDQ01000009.1, on the reverse strand, counting down.
TTTGCGACTGCATATTGGTCTTGTGCTACTTCTGAACGCACTAATTCTAATTTTGATATATCTTCTTTTTTAAATCTAATTTTATTGATCTCAACAATATTGACTAGGTTTTTGAAGTTTTCTTCTGCAAGTAAAAATCTTTCTCTCGCAGCAAGTGTAGCTATGAATAAATTCCCTGTCCCTAAAGATATTTTACGAAGAGATTCTAGAAAAATCAGTTCTTCCATTTTTAGCCTTTTGTTGGCAACGTTGATCCTCTCTTCTCGTTTATTTTCTGTTTCGTAAACAAAACCTAAGCTCACTCCATATTGATTTCTGTTGGGATCAAATTGTTTTGAGTTTGGATTAAAAGGTAAAACATCTGCATTAATATTTAAAAACGGATTGGGGCGAAGGCCTGCGGTAATACGATCCGCTTTGCTAAATTCAATTTCATACTTTGCAATGGCTACTTGTTTGTTGTTTTGAAGTGCAAATTGAATGGCCTGGTCAAAACCGAATTCTCTTTTAGTTTTCTCCTTTGGTAGAACGGGAAAAGAAGTTAGAACAAATGAACTTAAGACAAAAAGACAAATCTTGAAGTGAGAATTACGATTTTGTTTATGCATGGCGTAATTTTCTGTTTTCGTTTAAATAACATAGGAGAGGAATTGTGAAATTCCCAATGATAAGTGTAAAGAGTAAACCACCCACGATGACAGTTGCCATCGGTCTTTGGATATCAGATCCAATTTCATTGGTTAACATTGCCGGAAGTAATCCTATGATGGCCGTGGTTAAAGTTAAAAATCTGGGACGAAATTGAATTTCGGAAACATGTAAAATCAGTTCTTTTAGGCTGTTCTCATCTTTGATTGGTTTATTTTCCTTTTCATGATTGAAGTTGGATACGAAAAGGACTCCTCCCATAATAGAAATTCCGAAAAGGGAGATAAGGCCGACACCGGAGGAAACGTTAAAATGCATTCCTCTGAAAAATAAAAAAGTTAATCCTCCAAGTGCTGCCACTGGAATACTCGACATTACTAGTAAACTATCCGATATATTATGAAACATCAAATATAAGATAAACAAGATAATTGCAAAGGTAAGGGGAACTGCGACCAGAAGTCTTTTACTTGCTCTTGTTAGGTTTTCGAACTGACCGCCCCATTGAATTTCAACCTCAGGTGGTAGTTTGATTTGGTTCTCTACTATTTTTTTTGCTTCGTTTACAAATCCACCTTGGTCTCGACCTTCTATATTGATCCAAACTGATACCATTCGAGTGCCGTTCTTTCTGGCAATTTTTGCTGGCATCTCTTTTAACTCTAGTTTTGCGACAGAAGATAATGGGTATTTGCTCTCGTATTTGCTTTTGATATTTATGTTTCCAATGGAATTTACCGAGGTTCTATACTCTTCAGGATATCTAACAGTGATATTGTAGATATGATTGTCTAGGTATAGTTTGCTGATTTCTTTTCCACCAATTGCAATTTCCGTAATGTCCTGGATGTCTGAAAAATTGATCCCGGCTCTTGCGGCGGCTTCTCTATCGATAGAAATCACAAGTTCGGTGTTCGGACCTTCCTGTTCAATACCAATGGCTGATACACCATTTAACTTTTCCAGTGCGGATTCAATTTCTGTTGCTTTCTGCCAGAGAACAGAAACATCCCGCCCTGATAATTGGATTGATAGATCTGCAGCAGATCCGGTAACAGCTTCTGCAACGTTATCAAGAATCGGTTGTGAAAAACTGAATTTTGCCCCTGGAACACTTTTTTCAAATTTATCTTTTAAAAGATCGAGTAACTCTGATTTGGAATGTATGGTTTTCCATTTCGAATAATCTTCAAGGGTAATCAATCCTTCGATTCTATTGGGTCCAAAGGGGTCTGTTCCGTCATCGTTCCTTCCTGATTGTGTGATGACCACTTTTGCCTCTGGGATTTCTTTCACTGCTTCTCTGAGTAAATTGGCTACATTGGCAGTGCGATCTAAATGGATTCCTGTTGGTAATTTACATCTAAAGTTGATAGCACCTTCATCTAACTCTGGTAAAAATTCCGTTCCCAGTCCCCAAAATACAAAACAAAGTAAAAATACGACTGCTATGTAGATTCGATAACTTAGTTTTTTGGAATGATCTAAAAAACTGTGAAGGATCTTAATAAAGTAAGCTCTAGAATGTGTAAGGATAAAAAATTCTTTTGTGGTTCTGCGATGTTCTTCTTGGAAAAAGTGAGAAAAGATAACAGGTAAAATAGTTAAGGAAAAAAGTAATGCACCAATCAAAGTAAAGGCGAGTCCGAATGCCATGGGTTTGAATAGTTTTCCTTCTACACGTTCAAATAAAAAAATGGGTAGGTAAGCACAAAGGATAACCGCAATTGAAAAAAAGACTTCTTTTTCAGTGTGATGAGAAGACTTAAGGATTAATTCTTCTAAAGAAGATTTCTTTTTTGCGTTTGAGGAAATGGCTATCGTTGCGATGATTCCTTCTATGATGACTATCGAACTATCTACGATGATTCCAAAGTCTATTGCACCTAGCGAAAGTAAGTTTGCTGGAATTTCCACAAGATGCATCAAACAGAAGGAAAATAATAAGGAAAAAGGAATGGTCAGCGCGACGGCGAGTGCCACTCGGTAATTCCCAAGAAGAAAGATAAGAACAATCATTACGATCGTGATCCCTTCGAGCATTGTTCGAACAACTGTTTTCAGTGTATTCGAAACTAGTTCTTCTCGATCATACAGAATTCTAATACGAATTCCTTTGTTCTTTAAAAAACCTTCTAAGTTTTTGATTTTATCTTTTACACTTTTAAGTACTTCGGAAGGGTTTTCTCCCTTTCTCATCATGACGATGCCTTGGACTCCAGAGTTTACTTCTCTATCGGATTTTAAACTATAGCCAAGTATCCCTTTGGGTGGGTGTGGAATGACTCTTACTTTCCCAATATCTTTTACATAAATAGGAACATCTTTTTTTTCGGTAACGATGATATTTTCGATATCTTTTTCATTTTCAATGGCACCTAAGGCTCGTACAGGGATGGCTTGGTTCCCATGTTTGAATATATTCCCGCCTGTGTTTGCATTGTTTTCTTCAATGGCGAGAACTAGGTCTCTTAAAAAAACATTGTATTTATCTTGGTTGATTGGATTGATTTCAATTTGATATTCTTTGATATCACCACCAAACGTAATGACGTCGGCGACCCCTTGGATTTGTTGGAGGCGGGGTGCGAGTTCCCAGTCCTGGATACTTCTTAGTTCCATGGTTGGCATTCCGTCGCCTTCTACTGCGTATCTTAAAATTTCTCCCACAGGAGAGGTGAGGGGGCCTAATTCAGGAGTTTCTGTTCCTTCGGGGAGTTGGATGGATTTTAATCTTTCGTTTACTTGGTTTCTTGCAAAATATTCGTCTGTGTTATCTTTGAATGTCAAACGAATGACAGATAGTCCAAAAATACTTTGAGAACGGGTTGTTGTTAAACCAGGAACACCGGTTAACGCACGTTCTAAGGGAATAGTAACTAGTTTTTCAACTTCAGAGGAAGCGCGACCATCAAATTTTGTGATCACAATGACTTCCGTATCAGAAACATCCGGATAAGCATCGATTTTAAGATGGGCGACCGAATAGATTCCAAAAGCTGAAATCATCAAAAAAGAAAATAAAACAATTGGTGAGTTCTTTAATGAAAAGTTAATAAAACCCATTAGTAACCGAAACTTAATCCTTTTAATAAAGTTGATCCATGGGAAACAACTCGATCGTTAGCTTCGAGTCCAGATAAAATTTGCGTAAACTCTTCTGTTTCAATTCCTGTTTCTACTTGGACTCTTTGAAAACTTTTGGAATCAATTTGTTTAAAAATATAATTAGTATCACCGATTAAAATAACTGCTTCATTGGGGACAGAGAGGGCTTCGATATTTTCTAATTCAACTTGGCCTGTACCAAACATACCTGGTTTGAACTTGTTCTCTGAATTTTTCGTGATGATTAATACTTTGACAGTTCTGCTCACGGGATCAATGACATCGGAAATAGAATTAACTCGCGTCTCGAACCGTTCTCCAGGAAATGCAGAAAACTTAATGTGCAATTTTGATTGAGGTTTGACTCGATTTAATTTTGTTTCGGGAATATCTCCAACGATTAAGATATTTCCTGGTTTTAGGTTGGTTAATTTTTCAATGGGAATTCCTTGCATACGAAGTCGATTGAGATTCTCTTCCATAGAGGCTGCCATCTGCTGTAATTGAACCTGTGCATCGTTCAGTTCCTTTCCTGCAGCGGCTTCGTTTTCTACTAAATACTTTAACCGTGAGTAGGATTTTTTTGCCCCATAGAGTGCAGCTTTACTTTTTAAGTATTCTGAATAGATGATGGATTGTTCTTCCGTTTCAAAATGATAAGAAAAATTTGCTTCTCTGGAAGAAACACAAACGACAGAAATTCGAACAGGGATTGAAAGTCCAGCGCCTAAGTTCCGATATTCGGCACTTGCTAGTGAAATTGTGGATGGAAACTCTCCTTCGGATTTTTTTATGATCACTCCATCTTGAATGGCATGAAAACTGGCGATGCGGGGTCGATTTTCTTCAGATTTGGAATTACAGGAAAATAAAAGGAAAAAGAGGAAGAGTAGAGCGAGATATTGAGGCATATCGAATCCTGCTTTCAATGTAGGAGGTGAGCAAGTGAAGGCAACCGGAAAAAGGATTCTTATCCTCTAAAAAACAGTTTGTTTTTGACCTTTTTAAAGATTTTGCCCCAAGGTTCTACTTTTCCGTTTTGTTTTGTCTGGAGATTTGGGTGAGAAAGTAGGTTCTCTTTCAGCGCCGAATTTCTTAAAATGAAATATATAAATTAATTTTTTTAATCGAATCAGTCTAAGAAAAGTCACTCAATCGGTAGGTATCTTTTGAAAAAAATATCTTTAAGCATTCTATTCCTTTTCATAGTCGCAGAGTTCCATTGTAAAGCCTTCGGAAAAGACCCCGACGGGGAACATTTTGAAAAAATCAAAACTTCAAAAAACTTTGATTTGGAAAGGGAACAGTTCGTAAATCGCAGGCCAGATGTGATCGAAAAAATGCGAGAAAACCAAAACTTCTTTGCACTGGCTTTTCGATTTTTCTTTGGCGGCGATAAAAACCGTAGGCCGGATGTAAAACTACCGGAAGAAAAACCTGATTTTGCAGAGTTTTTAAAACCAGATGAAAGTATTAAATTTATTTGGTTTGGACATTCCACCTTTCTTGTGAATATAGAAGGAAAAATTTTACTTTTTGATCCTGTGTTTTCAGGATCAGCCGCCCCGTTTAGTTTTATGGTGAAACGATTTCAGGATGCGGTTGTTAAGTTAGAGGAGTTACCTTCTGTTGATTACATTATCATTTCTCATGATCATTATGATCATCTGGATATGAACACGATCGAATTTTTTAAAACAAAAAATACCAAGTTCATTACTCCTCTTGGTGTCATATCTCACCTGAAAGAGTGGGGAGTGCCTGAAAACCGTCTAACAGAACTTGACTGGTGGGAACCAACTGACTTAGGAAATTTAAAAGTTGTCTGTACTCCTGCACAACATTTTTCGGGAAGGCGCGGTTCGAATGGAAATAAAACCCTATGGTCTTCTTGGACAATCATTGGAGAAAAAGAAAGGTTCTATTTTAGCGGCGATTCCGGTTATGATGTTCACTTCAAAAACATTGGAGAAAAGTTTGGGCCTTTTGATTTAACATTTATTGAAAATGGACAATACAATCCTATGTGGGAAGCAGTTCATGTTTTACCAGAACAAACTGCCAAAGCTCATATTGATTTAAAAGGGAAAAGACTAGTGCCAGTCCATTGGGGGATGTTTGATCTTTCCTTACACAGTTGGTATGAACCAGCAGAATCATTGGAAAAACAGGCAGAGATTTATAAAATTGATCTTCTCACTCCCAAATTCGGACAAATTGTCAAAATCCGCGAACCCAACCTAATGGAAAGATGGTGGAAGAAATTTATTAAATCAGAATGATTCTAAATTGATTCCCTCAGACAAACTTCGCTTTCGCGAGTTTGCCTGAGGATAGAGAGGAAGATGGAGTGCACCCGAAGAATATGCTCTTAATCGTGTATAGGGAGGTAATTCTAAGGTGAAACTCGTGAAGAGGGTGAAGTTGCAACTGTATCGGAGGGTGCGGGTGGGTCACCTCCTTTTATAAAGGATACTAATTACCTTTGTTAAAATTGCCAAGCATTGTTGTATTTATAAGAGTTAAGTTTTGATGGCTTAGACCAAACAACCACTGTTCACTCGGTAACTTCGCCACTTTGGGTTTTGTCATAAGCGTACTTTACAATGTGGCATAACGTGGTAGATAATCGGCACGAGTTTCGAAAAACGGCTTTGTCGAAAAACTTATTGAATCGTAAGAAGTGGGATGTCTTCAAAGCGAAGGTATTTTAGTTAATTAGATAATTGTCATCTTCTATGCGGAAAATATAATGTTCTAACCGTCTTTTTTGTCTGATTGCATAGTCAATAAATTGTAATATAATTAACCACCTTTTTCCCGTTATATTCTGCAAACTAACTTGAAGTTTTTTGGTGTTTTTTCTATTTTTCCCTATCGGGAAAAAAATATGAAAAAAACGGCATATCTTCTGCTTCTCCTTTGTTTCGGGTGTACACAATACCTTTTTCCAAAATCCAAATTTGATCGCGCATGGTATTCGGTATTGGCCGTTATTGGAATCAGTGCTAATGATGGTGAGTTACCTGGTCCAGTGGATATAGTATCTCAGCCAAATCTGGCTCTCCCAACGGGAACTTTTTTTGATTCTCCAGATGTATCTGTTTCTGTAAATGCATCAACCATTGAAGTGCCGAACCAAATCGGTAGTTTAAATGTTCCGATTGGAAAAGTATATGATATAGATCTAAAAGCAAAACCAACTGAAGAGATAGATTCCGCATCAATCAAAACCGCCGTTTTCTCTGAGCCCGTAGTACTAGAATATTCATACAATAGAGAAGAACTTGAGAGCGCTGGTTTTTTAGAAGAGTTTCAAGTTTTCTATTTTAGCAAAATTTCAAACGAGTGGGAACCCTTACGCGAGATAGTTGTCGACCAAGAGAAAGGAAAAATATTCGCAAAAACAGATCATTTTACCCCGTTTATTCTCACCGCTGTCCCAAAATTAGCGGGTACTGGTGTTGCGGCAGCTCCAGCTTGTCTTTCGACAGAAATGCCTATTAGTGGAAGTTCGGGTGCAGTATGGACACAAATCAATGAGCACTTTAAATATTATAAAGATAGAAATTATACATTAATCTCAAATAACGATTTTGCTAATTTAGATTTTTCTGGAGCTTATGGAATTGCTACCTGTAATGGAGGTGCACCGTCTCCAAACACAGATGATTGCGGACCCTTCTCCCAACATAAGTATTATGATGGTGACGAATATATAAAGTTTACTGCTTCTGAAGATATCACCGTTTATGTTATGTATGATAGCAGAGGGAGTCAGGATGCGGCATGGCTAACGACAAATTCGTGGGTTCTCACAGATAAACAAATAGCAACAACAGATGGTGTTGGCTATTATAAGGTTTACCAAAAACAATTTTTGCAGAACGAAATTGTCACAATGCATGGAAACAGACAAGGAATACCCTCTAATGCGGGAGTCGAAACAAATTACTGGGTAGTTGTTAAGCCAAACAATTTAGGGGTAGCTAGTTGTTTGACGCAAAACAATTACGGCTCCATTCAAAGCTTTTTTTATTTAACATTAGCTATTGCGGGAAGTGATTCTGCTACATTTTTATGGACGAATAATAAAGATTCAAGATTTGAAAATATTATAGTACGTCGAAAAAAGAATTTTCCACCTACTTCCGTCGAGGATGGTGTTCCTCCTAACATTTCTGAAATAGAAGATATCGGATTTAGAGAAACTGGTTTAGATCCGAATTCAACTTACTATTACGCAATTTTTGCTAGAAATGCTGATGGTATTTTAAGTTTTCCTGATATTTACCGAATCGATACCAGTTTAGATTCCGATAACGATGGTATAACGGATATTATTGAATCCAGCAATGAATGTTTATACAAGCCTTGGCATGATTATAATTGTAACTCAAATCCTGCCCTTGCAGATTCTGATGGCGATGGAAAGGATGATCTAACTGAGCTTATCTATAATACAAAAATGGATAGTTCGGATATCACACCACCTGTGATTTCAAAATTTGAATCGTTGTCTAAACCGATTACATCTCTTGATATTGGTATTTTCTATTTTGAAGCAGAAGAAAGTGTTAATAATGAATTTCGTTATATTATGACAAATTCACCAGTAAAGCCGAATCCATCTGCGTATGATAGTAAGATACGGCCGGATAGAATTTTGGGCGATTCGTTATTTACTCGACTGGGAGGAGATGAAATTTCCAAGGATTTCTATTTATGGATCAAAGATCCATCGGGAAACATATCATTGCCTGCTGGTCCAATTCGAGTGACTCAATCAGGGAAACAGAGGCCAAGTTATATTGCAGGTTTGTCTAATTCATCAAGTTTCAATCTACAGTCCCTGAATGGAGCAGGAGACTTGGTAAATGCTTACTCAGCAGGGATCATGACACCTGTTTCTGATGCAACATCGCTTGTGAATTTGAAATGGGGTAAAATTCCGAGAATATTTTATGTGCAAGGAGCAAAAGGTGGATTCCGAGATTCTATATCTGTTTTTGCTGATGGAGTTCCTGCTCAACTATTGCAAAGAATCCATATCGAATACATGGATTCTTTTACGATTTCCGAAGATGGACGGAATTTGTATACATTAAGCCTTCCAAATACTGAGCCTGGATGGAGGATCAGTAAGTATCGAATTCAACCTGATGGAACTCTTATCTTTGATAAAAAAATTATCTTAGCTGCCATGGATTTAGATATGGCTTATAATGGATTCAATCAATCAATTTACATTTCAGATGGAGATTTTGCACGTCAAAATCCGATTTATAGATTGAATTCGGAAACTTTAGAAATAGACGTATCTCCGCAATCTTTGCAACTGCATTATCTCGTTTCGACCAATTTCCGATTTCATCCGGGAGGAAAATTTTGTTACTATATAAATCCTGGTGGGGAAAATCATATTACAAAATGTGAGATTGATCCATCGAATGGCAATATAACTACGAAAGAGAATGTCTTGGAAGTCAGTGATCGCTTGCAAAATTTTGAAATTACCGCGGATGGAAATTATATGGTAGTAGTTTCTGCCGATTATCCACAACTTCAATTATATAATTTTGTTCTGTATCGAATTGACAAGCCAACTGGAAATTTAATTGAAACGGATCGAAAGGTATTAACAAGTTACCGCTTTGAAAACAAAGTAAAAATAGATCAGAGCTCTCAGTTTGTCTTTTTTCTTAACAATGACAAACAGATCAATTATTACATAATCAATCAAAATAATGGAAAATTTTATGGGCCAATTGTGTCCAATTTGTCGGGTTATGAAGGCCTATTTGACATTCAATCGACTGATTATACTAGAAACCAAGTGCAAACTAATATTGAGCATTCAAACCAACCTGGATTTGTACATGGTTATAATGATGTGAAATATCCATTGCCATTTGTTTCCCTAGTAGGCAATTATACGAATAGTTATCTTTTGAATCGTGCGATCAATCAACCGATTCGTATGAGTTCGCAAAATTTGGACTTAAGTTTTATTTCCTGTAGAAAAAAGGTATCAGATTATGAAGAAACTATCGAAATTAAGAATAATTTAGGGCAAGATCGAAGTCAAATTATCTCAGGAAATATTTGGAATCGCACAATTTCTATACAAAATCTAGTAAGCGATATTTCATTTTCGGGTAGATATCGATTGCATGATATTTCTTCGGATTGCAAACCAAATCAACCACAATCGTTCATTGATTTCAACATAACGAAAAAGCGTATATCTCCTGTTTATTTAAATCTAAAACTTCCCGTTGGTCAAAAACCAACAGACATAGATGCATTCACAAGTGTTACCCATACAGTAATGAATGGGCAAGTTTCACCTAGTTATTACTATAGAACTACTTGTACGATACATGAATATGGATGCAATTTTATTAAAATAGATAAGCCTAAAAAAATATTTTACTGCGTTTGGCATCACGAAACTAAAGTCTTCGAATATTATAAAAGTCAAAACCAATGTTTTGAGAAAGCGCCGAATACACCTAAATTATTCCATCTTACTTTAATCACTAATGTCGATCATTCCGTTGAAACAAGTTTGCGTTGGAACAAGTATAAAATCACTGAACCTTAACTGTTTTCCCTTGAAGGGCACGAAGCGGTCGCCATCTGCGACCGACTCTCCGAACCCAACCTAATGAAAAGATGGTGGAAGAAATTGATCAAACCAGAATGATTCCAGATTTAAATTTCATGGGAATTGAATGGAATTTGATTCCCATGAAAAGAATGTTTTGCAAATGCAATGGGAGGAGGATTCGAATTCTCCCTTCTTTTTTCACCTGTAGTAAAATTCCATACAAAACAATCGTTAGTATGAACCCTTTAAATTAGGCATTTGATTACTTCCTAATATTCGTTAAATGTAAAAATTGGATTTGACATTCTCTTCTCGAGTTCGAATTCTGATGGTTAATTTTTACTCTGGTGTTTCAATATGAATATAATTTTCCGCATTGTTCTTTTTTCCAGTCTGCTTATTTTTTTAACAACCGGTTGTACACCGGAAAAGGATAATAATGATTCCCTTGCTTTGCTTTTACTCGGAGCTTCGGCTTTAACCAACAATTCTGCAGGAGATTTACGTTGTCAAAATAAAACACTGAATTGGACCGTTCATGATCCTGCTGAAACAAACCTGTGGTCCGCTATCACATATGGCGACAAATTTGTAGCGATTGCTACCAATGGGACTAATGCATCGATGTCTTCTCAAGATGGAATTACTTGGACAGGGCATGCTACTTCAGAAGTTGGATCCTTTGTGTCTATCGCTTACGGAAGTGGTCGGTATGTGACAATTTCTCCGTCTGCAACCGTCAGGGTGATGTCCTCCCCAGATGGTACCACTTGGACAGATGGTAATCCTTCATCTAACATCCAATGGAGGGGAATTACCTATGGAAACGGTCAATTTGTGGCAGTGGCTGCAAATTTTACCAATCAAGTGATGACTTCTCCTGATGGAATCACTTGGACGGGACGAACAGGGGTGGAGACTAATAACTGGATTTCAATTGTATATGGAGCTGATAAATATGTGGCTGTAGCCTTTGGTGGAACCAATCGGATAATGACTTCTCCCGACGGAATTACATGGACGGCACAAACGGCACCTGTAGGTAATACTTGGATTTCTGTTGCTTACGGAAATGGTCAATTCGTGGCGCTTGCTAGCGGAACAAGTGCGAACCAACTAATGACTTCTTCTGATGGAATTACATGGACGGCGCAATCAGCAACTGAAGCAAACAGTTGGTCTTCAGTAACTTATGGAAACGGGCTTTTTGTTGCAGTATCGTCAAATGGAACCAATCGGGTGATGACATCTCAAGATGGAATTAATTGGAAAGCTCAGGTAACCCCAGAACAAAAAACTTGGAGCGCCATTACATTCGGAAACAATCGTTTTGTGGCAGTTTCTAGTGATGGTGGATCTTCTAAAGTTATGACTGCTAGTTGCGAATAAGTTCTTATTTTTAGTTAGGTGCATTTCAGCACCTAACATTGGTTCAAAATTGATAAGAATTTAAAATCTAAATGTAAGTTTGATTTGAGTTTTGAAAACTTTGGAACTCTTTCTTGTTCTCTATAATGAGCACTAATACTTTAAATATTTGTGAAATCAAAAATTTCTACCTTGTCCTTAGGGTTTTATGGAAGTTGTGAAATACGAAAAAATAGAATCCTTAGGATCTGGGTATCTTTGGGAATTGTATTCTAGTATTCTTTCTTTTTTTGTCTTCCTCCTTTCCCTAATTTTCTTTTATAAAAAATCTGCTTATGGTTATTTATTTCTTTTTGTATCCATTGCATCTGCTTTTTATTTATATTTTTCATGGAAAAATAGAATTCGAAAATCTTTGATCACAATCGATATGGGAAAAATGGAATTTCAAATCAAGATGGGAAATCAAAATCTAGTTTGGAATTTGAAAGATATTGTATCTTTTTATTTAGATGGTAATTATAAAACCGCAACTTCTTATCTTAAAATTAGTTTTGTCAGCGGGCGTTTTTATTATTTTCGGGGTCACATCCAAAATTCGGATATTTTGAAAGTTTACCAAACACTCCAGTCCATCTCTAACTCAGAAAACTTACAGATCACCGAAACACTTGGACCAAATCGTTTGGTTGCCTATCTGATACTCGGTATTTTTTTTCTGGTTCTTACTCTATATTCTCTTTATTTAGTTTTCATTGCGTTTTTTAGATTATGAAGATGGTTATCTGTAGTTTTTCTCCGATCTGAAAAATTTTAGAAAAAAACGCCCAACCTAAACTTTCTAAACCTATCTCTCTATAGAGGTGGTTACGATGTCAAAATCTTTGATTCCATTTTTCATTCTAAAGATTTTTTCTTTGGTTGTGGTTTGTTTTCTTGGGCTGAGTTGTTTGGGAAAAGATGCAAAGTCTAAGGACGGGTGGATGGTAAGTCTACTTGGGCTTGCTTTGCCTATTGCAGAGGATGAGGAAATTCCCGATGAACGAGACTCTCATCCAACAAATGATTATCTAGTTCATTCAGTTTCTCCCAGTGTTGTTCTGGAGAACTCTAGTTTTTTCATTGAAGGGAAAAATTTAAAAGCAGTTACCGAAAAACAATTATTTGGTGAAGGTTTTTCTAAGTTTCTAAATTTTTCTGAAGTCACAGATTCGAAAATCACGGTTTCTTTGCAACTCTGTCCAGACTCCTCCCTAGTGTTTCCTGGATCTGGTGACAAAGAAAAGAGTCATCAGATTTCGATACCTTGTCTGGGAAGTTTTCGTTATTCCGTGCGTTCTCCTAAATTTGATTTAGGGATGACCATCACCCCGTTTGCACCTAATATCTCTGCTCAAGTTTTGGAGGTCTTAGGAACTTTAGGAGAATTGGAATTTGTTTTGGAATCAAATTTGCCTCTGGGTATGCAAATGAATTCAAAAACTGGAGAAATCTTGGGAACACCTACAGAAACGACTGGAAATGAGTTTCGGTCTTACAATATCATTGCCCAAGTAAAATCAAATCCAAATTTTAGAATCAAATCGCAAGTGAGGATGATTGTTGTCTCTGAAGAAGAAAAAATGAATCGAACTTGTCGGTCGATTGCAGAGACATCAACTTGCCGTGGCCCATCACCCCATGTTTGTTCAAACTCTAGTATATGTTATACGAGTCAATTTGCTTGTGAAATGGATTCAAAATGTGGGTTTATAGAATGAGATTCTGCGCCAGCGATTGGAGCGGAAATCCTTTTGCGAAAGGCAAAAGATTGCAGCGAAAAGCGCGGTCGTTTCGAGGCGCCCCAATTTTTTAAAAAAAGGGAACCAGACAATTGAAATTCCAACCTACTTAAAAAAACAATGAGTAGGTTATGTATGTTTAAATATTTGGTTTGGTTGCCTTTTCTTTCGATTTTTTTCTGGAGTTGTTCCCAGCAGAAAGAAGAAGGACTCATTCCCGGAACTAAACTCACGGGGGATAAAATGGCGGATGCACTTGTTCTTGCTGTTTTGACTACGCCCTCTTGTCAGTTTTTGACATCTGAAAATGCGAGTACCCCGTTTGTATTGGGTGAGGGTTCGATTTCGGTCTGTAGTGTTCAGTTGGCAACCGGTTCTCTCTCGGTACAATCAAACGGAACCTATGAAGTTTCCGGAAACTCAGGCAGACAAACCTTGTCCTCTTCTAACTGCAATTCCAGTCGTTTCGATTTTATCGTGACCTTGAAGGATGGAAATACGGAACTTTTTTCCTCAGCGAGTGGCGTGAACAAACAAATTGCATTGGAAACAGGAAAAACTTATACAATTCAATCTTCTGGATTAGTCGATCCTTCCGCATACCAATGTCAGGGTCGGGCAGTTTCTTCAAGCATTACTGCTTATCGTTTGAATCTAAGAAAACTATAATTTGGATTTTTGGTATAAGGCAGTATTTTCATTTTTCTTGCAGACAGGTTCTCCGAATGTTTTAGGTAGTTTCCGCAATTGCGGAAACCTCCCATCGCAAGACCACACCAACAATTGACCTATGCTGAAAAGTATGGATACAATTCGGAGTGTTTGGTATTGATGGAAGGCCCTGTTCCTAGTAGGATGGAACCTTGTGCTATTGGTGATCGAAGGTCTGGCCGGGATATGTATCAAGAAACAGAGGTTTTGGTTGCGGGAGACTTTTTTGCGGTGGATTGGCCAATCGCAGGATACAACTATGCATTACATGTGAACAATGATTATTACCAAAACGTGATACTGTATACTGGATCCTACCAAAGAAGGGATTATTCAAGGTTTCCTCATTTGTATGTATATCGGGGAATAAACGGAAACCGGGTGATTCGAAATACTGTCGGATATCCATATCCCATGTCTACAGGTATATTTATGAATGGCCGCTAGTCGAAATCCGATTGACGAAAAGGGAAAAATCCTAAAAAAATTTAGGAATCTTTTATTAATTTTTGTGAATCCTCTATGAAACTAGCATCTTCCTTCGTTCTCCCTGTTTCATTCTCCGTATTTTTGGTTTTGTTTCCTGTCCTTCTTCCTATTGAAGCAAAGGAACTTGAGAGTTTTCGGATTGGTTTTGGATCTTGTTTGCACCAAGACAAAGAAAGTCCTGTTCTGGCTCAGTGGAAAAAAGAATCGTTCGATCTTATCCTTTTGTTAGGTGATAATATATACGCGGATAGTTTGGTTGCCGAAGAAAAAATTCCTTCCTACAGGAAACAATTCGCAAGACCAGAGTGGAAGGCCATTCGTTCTAAATCGCAAATTCTTGCTACTTGGGATGACCATGATTATGGAATTAATGATAGTGGTGGAGAGTTTGAAGATAAGATCAAGAGCCGTGAAGTTTTTATTTCACAAATGGGTTCTCTGATGCCAAAAGGTCGAAGTTTTGGAACCAAAGATGGAAAAGGTATCTTCCATTCTTACTTTTTAGAATTCAAAAAGAAAAAAGTTCATATTGTGATTCCTGATACAAGGTTTTTTCGCACTCCTTTGAAACAGAGTTTCTTCTTCAGCTTCACAGGGAAAAAAAACTACAGTCCGAATGATGATGACAGTGCCACAATTCTTGGGGAAGAACAATGGAATTGGTTAGTCGCTGAATTAAACAAACCTTCTGATTTGCTGGTATTTGTTTCCAGCGTTCAAGTCATTCCCACCGAACAGCCGTTTGAGAAATGGGGAAACTTTCCTAAAGACAGAGAAAAACTGTTTCAACTTTTAGGTTCCGCAAAGGCTTCTGATTTGGTCATTCTTTCTGGAGACAGACATATTGCCGAAATTTACGAATATCCATTTTCGAAAGACCGTAAGTTTGTTGAAATCACTTCTAGTTCTCTCAATTTACCTTTGCCTTTTTTATTGTCCGAATACGATTTCGAATTCAAACAAGGATCTGCGTTCCGTGAAGAGAATTACGGAACTTTAAAGATTCAATTAAAATCTGGAAAATTGATTTGGCGGTCTGAGATTAAGGACAAAACTGGAAATGTTGTGCTTTCCTATCCTAACAATGATTCTAATTAAAAATAAACGTAAGAAACAATAGGAGAAACTAGTTTTGAAACCCAAACAAAAAATTTTAGAAAGTTCCTTTGCATTGTTTCGTGAAAAAGGTTTCCAAGCCACGGGAATAGCGGAAATCTTAGAGAAAGCTGGCGCGTATAAAAAAACTCTCTATGATCATTTCCCTTCAAAAGATGATATTGGATTCGAGTACTTAAATTATCTTTCGGAACAACAACGTGTTGTTATGCTAAAAGTATTGGCGAAAGGTACAAGTATGTCTGACTTTATTGAAAAATGGGTTAATTTCATTGTAAGAAACCAAAGAAATACTTCCAGAAAAGATTGTCCCATCGCCTTATTTTCTGGTGAAATTTCTCATTTGAGTCAATTTGATACTTATAGAAATAAGGCCGTACAACATGTAATGGAAACGGTAGAAACCTGTATTTTAAATTTTGCTCCCAATTTACGACAAGACCTTGTCAAAGCACTGAGTTATGAGTTGTATATGAGTTATCTTGGTGGCCTTCGGTTGTATGCATTGACCAAAGATAGAAAAGTCATCGAAAGGATGAAGTCGCAAATGATTATGTCTGCAGAACGTATCATTAAAAATTAAATTTAATCATACGTTCTGAAATAGATTTCTATTTTTTATTTAATTTAGATTAGGTGGATCAGTTCCTAACAACCTTTATTCAGGAATTTCCGTTTTTTCCTTGGGTATTTCTTGGACAAAGAGCCATACAAGTCCATCTTTGACTTTGCCAATGCCTAAGTATAAATAGTAAAATGGATACCCTAGTGGCCCAGGTTTGTATTCTTTTTGAACCACTGGTTCCCATTTCTGGCGCACTTGAACATGAACGGAAGAGAGCTGCACTGCACTGGATAGATACTTCAATCTTCCTTCCCATCTATCAATGGATTCGGAGACTTTGTTTAATTCTGCTTCCACTTTTAAAGTCTCTTCTAAAGTTTTTGCTGTTTTTAAAATTTCTAAAAGACGGGTTCTCATTTTGAGGGCATTTTCCATACGAATTTCTGTATCCGTATAATCTTCTGTTACATCTTGTGCAGAAACTTCTTCTGAGTAGTTTTGCGATTGGTTTCGTAAAGTGTAAAGAAACTGTTTGAGTTTTTCAGCAGGGATTTTCAATTGAACACTTCCCCCCGAACTATATTGAAGTGCAAAACCGCCAAAGGATTCTGCGAGTTTCACAATTTCTGTGACTTTGGTTTCTATTTCTTTGGATTGTAAATTTACATTTACCGAATAAACCATCATTCGTTTTTGAGGTTTCGTTGTGTTTTGTGAAGTCTCTCCTGATGGAGCTGACTTAGGTGCCGCAGCCACAGAAGGTGCATAATCTTCTGTTTCTTCGTAGGAGATGTTTTTTTGTCTTTCCCGTTCCATTCCTTTTGCGGAAGAACATTGGGTCAAACTAAAGCTGAGGCCAAGGAAAATTAAGGATGTGAGGATTTTTTTAGAAATTTCCATATCGGAAACTTAGACGAATTTCGATTCTGCATCCGATAGGAAATATTGTTTTTAAGTTCCGATGGTGGAGGAAAGGAAACTACCGTATCCTTTTTCTTTTCCTAAGGCGGCAACTGGTTTACCTTGGTCGATTGCTAGTTTTCCGTTGATATAAACTTGTTTAACAGTATCATCATTACGGCGAACCCAACGTTTAAAATCTTCCATAAACGGCATTGGTGCTTCTACGTCTTTGGCAAGTGAGTCGTCAAGTTTGGTTGGATCAATCAAAACTAAATCGGCTCTTTTCCCTTCCCGAATGTAACCTGCATCAATCCCAAACCAATCTCCGATTTCTCCTGTTAAACGGTGAACGGCTTTTTCCATACTCATAAATGGTTTTTTTTCTAGTTCTGCATCTCTTACTAGTTTTAACATTCGAAGTGGAAAATTATAATGTGCCATCCCTCGTAAGTGAGCACCCGCATCCGAAAATCCAATTAAGATGTCGGGATAAGATACAATCTTTTGCAACGGTTCTTTTCTATGATTTGCCATGACCGTATACCAACGAACTTTGTTTCCATGTTCAGCTACCAAATCTAAAAACGCGGTAACCGAATGGACACCTTTTTCTTTGGCAACCTCATCGATTGATTTCCCGATGAGTGATTTGTCGGGGGCATCTACAATTTTTGTTTCTTTGAAGTTTCGGTGAAAGACTCGTGGCAAAAACCAATTGGTCCATTGGCGTTTGAACCAAGACCTATAGGTTGGATCTTTCATAAGTTGTTTTCTTTCTAATTCGTCTTCGATATGATTTGCTTTGGCACCGGCTGCGAATTCTTCAAATACAACCACATCCATTCCATCGGCATACAAATCAAATGGTTCTGGCAGTGCTTGGAACTTAAAATCCGATCGAAAGATTGTATTTGTGATTCTACCAACCACGTTTAAAAGTTTATACAAACCCGGATCAAATTTCACATCCATCAGTGATATTACTGTTGTTTTCAGAGGTTTGCGAAAAATACCGAATGCTTCTTTTAAAAACATTAATACATTGATCTTTGTAGAAACATTGGGAACCCCTTGAAAGACTTTCCCCCTTTTTCTTAATGTTTTATTCAAATATTCGTATTCACTCCAATTTGCGTAAGTAGAAGGAAGGGGTCTTGATCTAAATCTAGATCCATCCATTTTATCCCAAACTAGAGTATTGATGGATAAACCCATAAAACCTGCATCCAGAGCTTCCTCCAGATGGTGATTCATTTTTTCTAACTCTTGTTTGGTGGGTTTTTCTCCTTTGGTTAAGGAACGTTCGAGTCCCATCACATGAGCACGGATAGCAGAGTGGCCAGCAAAAGAAGTCACATTGGGGCCAAGTGGCATAGCATTCAAATGACTTTTGTATTCAGAGGCAGAGTTCCAATTTTTTTTACTTTCGAGAATTGATAAAACATTCTTTCTGGGAATGGCTTCCACGCGACTAAACATATCAGCAAGGTCAGTCGGATCTCCCACTGCTAAACTTAAAGAACAACTTCCAAGAGAAATGGTTGTCACCCCATGGCGCACAGACTCCGAAAGATCGGGTGCCATTTCAATCTCTGCATCATAATGTGTGTGAAAATCGATAAATCCTGGAGTCAACCAAAGGCCTTTGGCATCGACAACCGTTTCTCCCGGGTTCGGAGTTAATTCTGTTTTAGAGATGGATTGAATGATTCCGTCTTTGATTCTTACATCACCGATAAAAGATGCCTTTGTGCTTCCGTCAAAAATTCTTGCCTGTTTGATGAGTGTGTCTGCCATAATACCTCTGAAAAAAGGAAACTAAATTATGGCAGATTGACAATCTTTTGTCAATGATTCGCTAAGAATTGCTCTAAAGATTCTCTGGACGAAATGGCCCCCTTGTTCAGGGGGATAGAGCAAAACCTCTTGCCAAATCCACTAACTCTGCTTCGGTGATTTCTCGGTTATTTTCATTTGAGGAAATGGTTTTGGCGATTTCAAACAATCGGTGGATTTCTTCTCCAGGAACCACAATCCCTCGTTTTTCCAATAAAAACTGAATGGCCCTATGCCCTGATTGGTTGGTAAACGATATTGTTTCCGCGTCCTTTCTTCCCACAAACTCTGGAGAAAAAGTTCGGTAAGCACCTTTGGATTGTTTGATGGTCTTTGCCACTCCATCTTGGTGGATCCCTGATCTATGAGAAAAGATATCTTCGCCAATGATGGGAGTTTTTTCTCCAATAGGAATCCCTGTCATCTCGGCAATTCGTTTGGCTGTGGGATAAATTCTTTCAAAGTTGATTCCTAAATTTTCGCCATTTTGGTGTAAGGCGATCACAGTTTCATACAAATTAGTATTTCCTGCTCTTTCTCCCAAACCATTAAGAGCCACTTCGATTTGTTCAGCGCCGACATACGCACATTCTACGGATGTTGCCGTAGCCATCCCCAAATCATTGTGAGTGTGAACCGAAACTTTGGCTCTATCACCAATAAAGTCTTTCATCTCTTTTACCATATTCACAAATACCATCGGTCTGTATCTTTCGACAGTGTTCGGTAAGTTGATGATATTGGCACCGGCTTCTATGGCCGCAAGAAAGGCCTCTTTGGTGAAAGCAAAGTTTTCAATGGCATCACCAAAATGTTCACCGGAAAATTGAATTTCTACATCTTTTCCTACGATGGAGCGTGCAAAAGAAACCGCTTTTTTGATCTTTTGGACGACTTCGGATTCTGAAATTTTCAAAACATGGCGGATGGAAAAATCACTTACAGGATACACTATGTGCATTCTGGGTTTGTTTGCATATTGAATGGCTTCCCAAGTTTTTGCGATCTCTGTTTCGTTGGCGCGGGAAAGTCCAGCGATCGGGATTCCTACCGGAGCTCTTCTTGCTAAGGTTTTGCTTGCGATAAATTCTGTTTCGTTAGAAGAAGGAAAGCCTACTTCAATCCCATCGACACGTAACTCGGTAAGTAAGTCGAAGACTTCGATTTTTTCTTCTAAGGTCCAGGGTTTACGTAATGCTTGGTTTCCGTCCCTTAAGGTAACGTCTTGGATTTTGATTTGTTTTGGTTTCATGGTTCCTCCGAATCCGCTGCCACAACCACCGGGAGGACCAAAAATAAAAAAGCCCACTTCCCGGTCGGGAGTGGGCTTTGTCACACAGCACTGTCTCCCTCGATCTATACTAGTTCGAGGAGGAGGAGCAACTTAATGTTAGCAGATAATTTCATGGTTAACTTTTAGACGATCTTACCTGTGAGTTCCTGTCAATTTTTTTTAAGAAAGACTCGGGAAATTTGAACGAGGAAAACAAGAGTTCCAAATCCAATCGGGATGAGAAGGGTAAAGGAAAGTTTGAATCCGAGTCCAAAAGCCACTGTGGTGAAAATGCTTGCGAGAAAGAATGTGGAAAACACAGATCCTGATACTGGTAAATCGGCCTTTCCCCGAGCCAAAAAGAAAACGGCAATCGAAGGACCAAGGGTATAAGAAAAGATGGTGAGACCCATTTCCAAAAGTCCCTTTTCCCATGTTTGGATGAGAAAATAAGGAATGAGACTCGAAACAAAAAGAGTGAATCCAAAAAAGAGAGAAAGTGCTTTGGGGGAAAACCATTTGTCCATTTCCCAATCCCGAGCCCAGGTCAATGAAAGAGAGTTGATGGTAGAGCTGAGTGTGGACATGGCACTGGCAAGGATGGCCGCTACAAGGATCCCAAGTAAGGGAGAAGGAACTTCATTGACGATGAACTGGCTAAAGACTTTGTCGGGAGCCATGGTTTGGCCCTCATAAAAAAGATAAAGAAGGGAACCGATGAAAAGAAAAAGAACAAATTGAAAGAAAACAACAATTCCACTTCCAATCAATATCTTTTGACCGGAAACTAAGTTTTTTGTTGCAATGACTCGTTGAACAAGCATTAGGTCTGTTCCATGTGATCCAATGGAGATAAAGGCACCCCCTATGAGAGCAAATAAAATAAAGTAACTATTATCTCCTTCTGGGAGATAATCAAAAACGAATAAATTTATTTTTCCTAAAGTTTTGAGTTCTGCAAATCCGGTTGTAAATGGAATGTCAAGTTTGTAGATTAAAAGTCCGAGAGCAAAAATTCCACCGAAGACATAAATAAACCACTGGAGTACATCGGTAAATACAATGGCACGAAATCCTCCCACTACAGAATAGATGATAGTAACAATGCTCAGAGTGGTGAGTGCAATCATTCCTAATACTTCTGGTGAAAACTCAAGTCCCATTCTTTCTAATAAAAAGGCGATGGGAAGAGAACTAATGTACAATCTGATTCCATCTCCAAGAAGTCTGGAGATCGTAAATACAAAAGAAATTGTTTTTTGTGGGGATTTGCCAAACCGGTTTCCCACATATTCATACACAGAAATTGTATTCCCTGAAAAATACGATGGTAAGAGATACAAGGCAACGATAGTTCTTCCAATCACATAACCAAAAGCAATTTCAAGAAACCTATAATCTCCTTTGAAAGATAAAGAGGGGATACTTAAAAAAGTTAAACTCGAAGTTTCTGTTGCCACCAAGGACAGGAGAAGGAAACCCCAATGGATTTCTTTTTTTGCAAGGTAGAAGTCTTCTTCTTTTTGATTGTTCTTTGCGAAGTGAAATCCAAAATAAAAAACGAGGATAAAGTAAGAGATAAGAACGAATAAATCCCAGATCATAAATTTCCTTTACGCGATGATATTCAAATTTGGATATTTCAAAAGGAGGCGGAGTAAATCCGATCTTGTGATCATCCCAATAGGATGATTATCGTCATTTACAACAGGAATACATCCAATTCTTTCTTCTAAAAGCACTTGTGTGACTCCTCGAATTTCTGCTCCTGGTGAACCGGCTAACACGCGCTTTGTCATGATATCGGAAATAGGCCAATCCCGCTCGTAGGACTTACTTTTTTCTAAGATGTCTCGATCAGAGACAAAACCAACAAGAATTCCTTTTTCATTGGTGATGGGGAGATGACGGATCCTTTTTTCTAACATAAAATCCAAACAGTTGGAGATGGTTTCCGTGGATGGCAACGTTAAGACCGGGGTCGACATGATTTCATGGAGAAAATAGACCGTTTTTTCCGTTTGTCCTGCGGATTCCTTGTAAACGTCCCCAGGAGGACGGTGTAAAAAGGAAGTCTGGTGGGAAAGAGAACTTCCTTCTCCCTCGCCGGAGATGGGCGCATTCTTCCCTCCCGGATGGATTTTATGCACGCGATCTGCGTAAGAAGTCGGTGGATTAGGGGAAATCCTCCCATCATGGATCCAAAAGAACATAATTATGCCCTACCTTTCTGAAAAGTTTGTCAAAAATAAGAAAAAACTTGCAAAAAACGAACAGTGGTTTTTTATCCAACCTACATTTCTGGAAAGATTCCAAACACGAAAGGTAAATCTATGATCCAAAACTACGAAAACCTCTATCAGGCACTCGCCCACGTCGCAGAAACTCTCCCAAACAAAGTTTCCTTTCGGAAACGAAGTTCTGCTCATGAATTTCCTGGAATCAGTTTTGGAGATTTGAAGCAGTTTGTCGACCACTTGACTTTGGGTTTGATTGATCTTGGCGTAGAAGTGGGAGACCGGATTGGTTTTTTCTGTGATGCCACAGTGAATTGGCTCCGCACAGATATAGCCATCCTTACCTCGGGAGCTGTTGTTGTCCCCAGAGGAACGGACATCGTTCGAGAAGAAATTCTTTATATTCTCAATCATTCAGAAGCCAAATACCTCGTGGTTCAAAAACCTAAGGATAAAAAACGCATCGATGATCTGTTAGGTGATCTTCCTCATTTAAAACAAATTTTAATTTTAGAAACTGACCAAGGGGAATTGTATACGGGTGAAAATTCTATTGCAGGTGTTGTCAGTAGAGGAAAAGAGAGATGGAGTAAAGACGGCAAACAAAGTTTAAATGCAAGGATCGAAGAAACTGATCCTGATGCATTAGCCACTTTGATTTATACTTCAGGAACTACCGGAAATCCCAAAGGTGTGATGCTTTCGCAAAAAGGTTGGATCACCGCTATTCAAAATACCATCTCTAGATTGGATATGAATTCGAGTGACAATGCGGTGAGTTTACTCCCTCCTTGGCATGCCTTTGAGAGAGCGATCGAATATGCCACCATCTTTCTTGGGATTGATTTTTTAGTTTCGAACATGTCTTCTTTAAAGGATGATCTTCGAGACTTTCGACCCACTATTTTTCCTTCTGTTCCTAGAATTTGGGAATCAGTTTATAATGGAATCATTGCCAAGGTTGCCAAAGAAGGTGGGTTTAAAGAAAAGTTATTTCATTTCTTTTTGAAACTAGGAGCCACGTGGGCCCATTACTATGCCATGTGTTTTGGATTTGAATTTGAAATCAAAAAACCAAATTTCTTTGTTTCTTTTTCAAAGAGAACCTATGCCTTCATTATTTTGGTATTTTTATCTCCCCTAAAACTCCTAAGCACTCAAATTTTTTCTGCAATTCATAAGGCGTTAGGTGGTAGAATCAGAATTTGTATTTCTGCAGGTTCTGCTCTCCCGAGTGTAGTGGATGGATTTCTATCTGCAATTGGACTTAAAGTTTTAGAAGGTTATGGAATGACAGAAACTTCTGCGGTTGTTTCCATTCGTTCGAACACCAAACCAACAAAAGGAACTGTCGGAATTCCCATCGCTGGTTACCAAATTCGTTTGAAGGATGAAACGGGAAAACTTGTAACGGAAGTAGGGGCCAAAGGAACCCTTTGGATCAAATCCAAACAAATCTTAAAAGGTTATTATAAACGTCCAGAGCTCAACCAAGTTGTTTTTGATTCAGAAGGTTTTTTTGATACAGGAGATCTTATGATGATTTCTCATAGAAACGAACTTGTGTTTGCTGGTCGTTCGAAAGACACCATTGCTCTCATCGGTGGTGAAAACGTAGAACCCATTCCTATTGAAGATAAACTTCTAACCTCTCCTTTTATTGATCAAGTGATGGTTGTGGGTCATGATAAAAAAACTTTAGGCGCTCTCATCGTTCCCAATTTCGAAGCAGTCGAAACAAAAATTCCCGGAATTTCCAAGGAAAAAGCGGGGGAGTGGAATTCGCTTCCAAAAGTTCGAGAATTATACCGCTCAGAAATCTCACGAATTATCTCACGCGAAAACGGATTCAAAGGATTTGAAATGGTTCCAGCTAACAATTTTTATGTGGTTCCGCGACCCTTTGATCCCGATGTCGAAATGACACGAACTTTGAAAATGAAGCGAAATGTCATTTCGGATGTATTTTCAAAACAAATTGAAGGAATTTACCAATGATACACCCAAAACTGAATCCCTATTTGAATGAGGAGGAAAGAAGTTTTTACAATACCGTTTTCCAATTTTCAGAAGATAAAGTATTTCCATCTGCGGAAGAACGAGATGAAAAAGAAATTTGGTCAGACGAATTATGGAAGGAGTTTAGTAAGGCGGGGCTTACCGGGCTTACCATTCCATCTGAATATGGTGGGGAAGGAGCGAGTTGTTTACAATGTTCCATCGCAACAGATGCTTTTGCTTCTGGAAGTTTGGATGGAGGAATGGGTTTATCTTGGGTTGCTCATTTGGTGATTGGAACCATGCCTATTATTTTCCAAGGAACCAAAGAACAAAAATCAAAATACCTTCCAAAACTTTCATCAGGAGAATGGATGGCAGGGTTTGCTTTAACAGAACCTGCTTCAGGGTCTGATGCCGCTTCTCTTCTCACAAAGGCTGAAGAAGTGGAAGGTGGATGGAAATTAAACGGAACGAAAATGTATATCACCAATGGTCCCGTCGGACAGGTGTTTATCGTGATGGCAAGGACTTCTGAAAAAGGAAGAGGACCAATGGGGATCTCTGCCTTTATTGTAGAAAATCATACACCTGGATTTAAGGTAAGTAAAGTTTTAAAAAAACTAGGACATCATACTTCTATGACCGCAGAACTTGTGTTTGAAGATATGGTCATTCCTAAGGAAAATTTACTCGGACCAATCAATACGGGTTTTATGCGAATTGGTAAAGAGACTTTAGAATGGGAAAGAACTGTGTTTGTGGCAGGCCTTGCTGGGGCAATGGAATTTTGTTTTCGTAAAGGCCTACGTTATGCCAATGAAAGAATTCAATTCGGAAAACCAATTTCAAATTTTTATGGAATGCGTGATATTTTAGTTCGTAACTGGGTTTACATCCAAGCGGCAAGAAGACTTATCTATTGGGTTGCAGAAAGAAAAGATAAAGGAATTTCTTCTCCATTGGAAAGTAGTTTAGGAAAACTGATCTCTTCTGAAATTGCAGAAGATGTCGCTAAGGATGCGGTTCAATTATTCGGTGGATATGGGTATATGAAAGAATACTCGGTGGAACGATTTTACAGAGATGTAAAACTGGGAACGATTGGTGGGGGGACCAGCGAAATCCAACGTTCCATCATTTCCTCTTTGTATCCAGGGAAAGAAAAGTTTCAAAGTGAATTTTCGAAGATTTCCTCTGCATCTAGTTTGGCTGATCAGATTCAAAACGTACTTTTTGATATGATCCTTTCTATGGACGCCGAACCAAATCGAAAAAAACATCAGTCCGTTGAATTTGCCTTTGCAGACATTTTGTCCATATTTGTGATCCTTTCATTGTCTGAAATTGACACTCATAAATCTTCAGAATACTATACTTTAGATGAAAAATTGATGGATCGAAAGTTACTTTCGTATTATCTTGTGGGGAAATATCTTATGTCCTTCAGTCGACTTTCAAATTATGTTCCCGCACAACTGGAAAGGTTGTGGAATTACTATTCCCAATTGGGTAAATCAATTGAGGAAACTGTACATTTGCGTTTCGGGTCACTACAGGATCTTCTATAGCCAATGAAAGCTGCTAGCCGAATCGCATTTTTTTATTTGTTATTCGGCTACATCTGGATTTATTTTTCGGACTATACAATCTCTCTTCTCTTTGATTCAAGTGAGGAAATTCGTAAATTCCAAAGCCTGAAAGGTTGGGGATTTGTTACTATCTCTGCCGTGATTATCTTTGTATTACTTGTTAGGGAATTACAAAGGCAAAGGCGAGTTCTTTTTGAAAAAGTAGAATCTGATCAACTTTTTAAAGTGATTTTGGAGCGGATTGAAGATGCTGCTATCGTTTTCAATTTGGATACTTGGAAAATTGATTTCTTAAGTGAACAAGTTTCTCGTCTTTTTGATATTCCAACCAAAGAAATCATTAGTCATCCCGAACTATTGATGGAACGAGTTCATGAATCTGATAGAGATCGAATGACAAATATTTGGATGAACCAATTACGAGAGAACCATACCGGACTTTTATATCGGATTCGAAGGTTGGATGGCCAGATCAAATGGGCATTGGAACATAGACTTTTCATTCCGGCTAGAGATGGCAGTGCGAACAAAGCAGTTGCCATCATCACTGATATGACGAGTTATATGGAAAACCAATCCAAACTAGAACGGTCTTTAAAAGAAAATGAAACATTACTTACGGAAGTTCACCATAGGGTCAAAAATAATTTAGCGGTAGTTATTTCTTTTTTACAATTGCAAGTGTACTCTTCTCCCCGGGAAACAGCAGATATTTTAGAACAAAGTATCGTAAGAATCAAAGCAATTGCTCTTGTTCATGAAAAGTTATATAGTAGCAAAAATTTATCTGGCCTTAGTTCTGTAGACTACATCACGAGCCTTGTTGAAAATATCAAACTAATGTACATGCGGACCGATATCAGTATAGAACTTGATATCCAAAAATTAGAGTTTAATATTGTCGATGCAATTCCTATGGGACTGATGATCACTGAAATGCTGACGAATAGTTTTCGACATGCCTTTTCTAAAGGTAAACCGGATGCACTCATTAAAATAGACTTTATTGTTACTGATCAATTTAATTATGAATTAAAATACAGAGACAATGGAATTGGTTTCCCTCCCGATTTTAATTATAGAAAAGCAGAATCAATCGGTTTATCTGTTATTTTTTCGTTATGCAGTCAGATGAACGGCCGTGAGGTGGAATGTTCTTCAAAACCAGGTGAAGGTATTTTTTATCATTTTGCCTTTTCACCAAAAAAAGTAATTCCTAAGGAAAATTCGAATGTATCAAAAGGGTAAAAGTTTTTCAGAAATTCAAATTGGAGATTCCGCGTCCTTTACTAAAACCATTTCTGAAACCGATGTGTATTTATTTGCAGGGATTAGCGGTGATTTTAATCCATTACATGTAGATGAAGAGTATGCAAAAACAACAAACTTTGGAACAAGGATTGCACACGGGGGGCTTGCTGCATCATTACTCGCTCCAGTTCTCGGGATGAAGTTACCTGGCCTCGGGACCGTTGCACTAGAAACCACAACCAAATTTCGAAAACCAGTTTATTTTGGAGATACAATCACTTGTCTCGTGGAAGTTGTAGAAAAGGTAGAACGTTTGAAAGCGATAAAAATGAAAATTGTTTGGATCAATCAAAAATCGGAAGTGGTAAGTAAAGGGGAAACTCTTGTCATTCCTCCCGGTTGAGAAATTGGCCGACAAGTCCAATTTCATCTTCTACATATTCACGAATTTCTTCTAGTTCGTCTTCATCTAGAATTTCTTCTAAAATTTCTTCCCCTGACTCGTCTTGTCCAATCCGCATGACAATGTAACCAGGAACATCAGAATCAGGATCGTCCATTTCTACATTCACAAATTGGAACTCTTGTTCTGTGGAAGGGATAAAAACCAGGTAATCATTTCCCATTTGTGAAAAGGAATAAAACACTTCCCATTGGTAATTGTTTCCCTTTTCATCCACAAGATCGATTTCTTCAGTGACTCGACTAGGAAGAAAATCGTCTGCTTGGAATCCTAAATCCTTCATATCCATTAGGAAAAGAACTCCTTCTCAAAAGGGAGGCTGTGTTTTTTTTTGAAATTACATTCTTTGCAAGCTGGAACTAAATTGGCTTTGACTGATTTTCCTCCTCGGATAAGTGGTATTAGGTGGTCCATGGTCAATTCTTCCACTTTGAATTTTTTGCCACAGTAATGGCAGATTCCGGAAGAACGTTTGTTCTTCCACCAAGCACTGGTTTTTAGTTCTTTCGCCTTCCTTCTTTCCCGAGCAATTTCTTCATCGCTGATATCGGAAAAAAATGAATCGGAGGGAGTATCCGTCATAATTTAAAAAAATCTGTTTTTTTCCCTTCGTCAAGAAAAAGATGGAGGAATGGGAAGATTGGTTTACCTAGACAATTTACGATCCTTTGCACTTCTACTTGGGATTGTTTTTCATGCGGCCATTGTGTATGCTTCGGATATCAAATACGCGATTCAAGATGAGAATCGAAGTGATCTTCTTTCCTATTTCTGTTATTGGATCCATAGTTATCGGATGCCTATGTTTTATATGATTTCTGGTTTTTTTTCCGCTATGGTTTGGGAGAAAAAAGGTTCTCAGTTCTATTTGGAAGCAAGGTTTAAACGTGTACTCGTTCCTACCATTTTTGGCCTTATTTTTCTTGCTCCCATCCAGTATTATCTTACGGAACGAATCAGAAGTCCTAAGATAGAAATCCTTTCTTTTCTAGAATATTTTTTTTCAAAAGAAAATTTCCAACACTCACATATTTGGTTTCTAGTGGACTTATTTTGTTTTAGTTTACTTTACAGTTTGATCCCTAAATCTTTTTTCAAGGCAAAGTTTTGGGAAAAGATACCAGAAGGTTTTTATAAGCAATTATTTCTTGTTAGTTTTTGTTTCCTATTCGTTTTTCTCTCTCATACTCAAATAGGAAAAGGAGAATCTTATTACGGGATATTCAAACTCACCTTTGTATTTCAGTTCTCCTTTTTTATTTCGGGAGTATTTTGTTATCATTGGAGAACCATTCTTTTTGTGGATCAAAGTTCTAAAATGAAAGTTGGAGCCATTTTTCTTTGGGCTCTATTGGTTTATTTAGTTTTTAAAGATATGGAAATTGAAGATCCTCTTTGGATCTACTTTCAGTATGTAAATGTTTGGATCAGAGCATCCCATATCTTTTTATGGGTTTTATCTCCTTTTTTATGGACTAACTTTCTTGTTTTTGTTTTTCAATCTTTTGGAAACAAAGACGGGAAACTCGGATCTTATCTGATTGAAGCAAGTCTTCCGATTTATTTGGTCCACCATCCTATTTCTTTGGTCTATGCATTTTGGGTGAGAAATTTGGGCTGGGGAATTTGGACTAAATTCTTATTACATATCTTGGTTGTTTTAGTTCTGAGTTTCTTTCTATATGAGTTTTTAATCCGAAAGATAAAACCTCTTAGGTTTCTCTTCGGATTAAAAAGTACATAATTTAGGTTCTGCTCACTGCTTGGATGGCAGAAGCCACTGCAGAGTCCATACTTCCTGTATGAAATGCTAAGTGTTCGCCAGCAAAGAAGACCCTTTCAAACGGTTCTGCCCAAACATCTTTGATTCCAAAGCTACCAGGAGGAAAGAGAGAAACAAATCCTGCTCGTCCCGTTGTTTTTTGGAAACTATGAAAGATAAAAGGGGAATCAAGTAATAATTCCAATTCACCCACTTCTTCCAAGGAAGATGTCATTAGATTTTTTTTCTGACGATCACTTCCTTTTTCAAAAAGGGTTGCTCTATCTCCTGTGCTAATTGAAGTAACTGCTGTTACGTTTACTCCAATAGCTCCTTCCGAAACATACAAAGTCTCTGCGGCCGTATTGGTTGAAAGAAAGAACTTAGATAAAGAATCCTTAGATTTTACCAAACTCAAATTTTTAGAAATTTTTCCTGTTTGCATACGAAGAGCAGAATAAATCAAATCCTTTGGTAGTCCCGGAGTCCATTTGATATCCAGAACTGCGGCTGCTGGGAGAGAACAAACAATCAAACTTCCTTTGATGGATCTACCAGAAGTCAATTCAACAGAAACTTGGTTTTTTTGTTGAGAGACTTTGGTTACGGCATCACCTAAAATGATTTCCTGATTTCTCAGTGAACCTGCGAGTTCTTTGATGATTCGTTCTGCACCCCCGCTCACTTGGAATTTTGGTTTTAGGGCGGATTGTAATGCCGATAGATCATCTAACACGGATTCGCTGGAAATTTGGTTTAGGTCAGCACCTAGAATCACTCGGTAGAGGTCGTTCATTGAACGAATTTCTTCTTCGGTCAAACCTTGGTAACGAGCATAAGACGAGAAATTGATTTTATCTAATCCTTGCTTTTGAGATGTACCCAAGGATTTATGAAGTTCAATGACTTTGTCCAAGGTCTCAATGGAGGCCGGGGATATTTTTAACAAATCGGCACTGGATTTCTGAAGGGAGAACCTGTCTGTTACGTTTGATGAGATCAAGTCAAGGTTCAATTGTTTGACAAGACTTTTGATATCAGATTGTCCCTCTCCAATCCATTCGCCACCTAAATCTTGTAAGATTCCAAGTGTAGGATTTTCGTAAGTGGCAATCCGACCACCTAATTTCTCACCTCTTTCGATCACAGTGACTTCATAACCTGTTTGTTTTAAGAGGTAAGCAGAGTAGAGTCCAGAGAGACCTCCACCAAGGACGATTGCTTTTTTTCCACCGCTAGACTTCGGTTTGGTTTCCGCAGTCGTTATTGTTGTGGTTTGTCCGAATGATTTTTGGGGAAGGATGAGTCCAGTCCCGATGGTAACAGCGCTCAGCTTTTGTAGGAAACGTTTTCGATTCATAGAACTTTCCCCTATTTTAACATTGGAAACAAAAAAGGCTAGAAAAATTAGAAAAATACAATCTAGTAACTTTGTCTTTTTAAGCGAATTGGGAGATTTCTAACTTTGTCTTTCCACCAAATAAAATATTATTTAGTCAGCATCTTTCTGTTTTTACCAGGAATTTTGTTTTCGGAACCGGTCATCCAGCTTTCTCCTCATCTCTCAGGAAAGGCCATTTGGCAGGACGTTCTCGTTCTGGAAGACAAAGACGAGTCCCTTACGGAATCAATCATCACGAGTGGTGCCAGTGATTCTAGGTTTCAAAAAATTTCCTCACCTAATCTGGGTTTTTCTAAATCAACGTTTTGGATCCGTATGCAGGTCCAAAACCCATCAGAAGAATTGGTTCGTTGGAATTTGGTTTTCGATTTCCCACTTCTGGATGAAATCCAAATTTATGGAAAGAACCTTCCCAAAACTCTTGTTCCTACTTTAGGTGATTCCCATCCTTTTTCCGAACGAAATTTGGATTATCGAAATCCGGTATTTCCTTTAGAGTCGGCACCTGGTTCTAATTTTGTGTATTATTTACGGATTCGATCAGAATCTACTATTCCCTTGACACTTGGCATTTGGACCGAACGTGAGTTTTACGACCAATTGAACAAAGAACAGATCATCTTTGGATTGTTTTACGGGATTTTATTTGTAATGGTTGCGTATAATTTTTTCATTTATATCTTCACGTACGAAAAAAGTTATCTCTTCTATTTATTTTTTATTAGTTCAATTTTCTTTTTCCATTTGATCAATAACGGTTTTGCTTTTCAGTATCTTTGGCCAGAAGCTGTTTTTTGGGGAAATTATTCTCTTCCTTTTTTCATTTGTTTTTCTTGTATCACGGGGATTCTTTTTACAGATAATTATCTGAGTTTAAAAAAACATTTACCCAAAATTTCAAAATTGATGTGGGTATGGGTGGGGATTCTTTTTTTATTTTCGGGAATTACTTTTTTCTTAAGTTACCGTGTTGCAATGGTTACTGCCATTTTTCTGACTGTCCCTTCCGCTCTCATCATGGTTTTTAGTGGAGCCACCACTTATTTAATGAATGTTCGGACGGCTCGGTATTTTTTAATTTCCTGGTCTTTTTTTCTTTTAGGTGTTCTGTTGTATTCTTTAAAGAGCCTTGGTTTTTTACCGGACAATCATATCACTCGTTGGACCATCCAAATAGGAACTGCTTTACAAACGGTTTTGTTATCTTTAGGTTTAGCTGATCGTATTAACTTTCTCACTCGTAGTTTGAGAGAAAATCTTCGTGAACTTTCTCACGCAAAATTAAAAATCGAAGAATCAGAGAAGAGATTCCGAGAAATTTTTCAGGGTTCTGATGAAGTTATATTGATGATGAATGAAAATTTTGAAGTCATCAATGCAAATCGAGCATTGTCAAAACATATGGGTTATCGTTTGGATGATTTACGAGGTAAAAAAATCACAGATTTACTATATATGGGTCGAGAACAAAATTCAGATTATAATGTTATGTATGTAAATGACAAGTTAACTGATTTAAAAATGACCGGTTCAATCATTAATTTTAAAACAGAGTTTGGACAAAAATATGTAAAAGAACCAAAAGAGATGTATTGTAGGTTACAATACATTGACTTCGACGAAACAAGAGAGGTTCTCGTCACGATGTCTTCTCAATACGAAGATACAATTATTCAACTCATTGAATCTGAAAAAATAGAACTGTCTATGAATAATTACCTGCGAAATGCTGAATTAGTTTCTCAAAAAATTACCTCACAACTTGCAAAATATCTTTCTAATATCGAACAAACGGAAGTTAGATCCTCCGTTCGCGAAATTGTGATCAATGCAGTGGAGCACGGAAACTTAAACATTAGTTTTGAAGAAAAATCCAAAGCTTTAATTGATGGGAACTATTTAGAGTTTTTACAAAAAAGGCAAGAAGATCCGCGTTATCGTGAAAAACGAGTCAAAATCGAATATTCTTTTACTAGAGAATATGTTGCTTATCGAATCACCGATGAAGGTCGCGGATTTGATCATAAAAAACATATGGAAAAATCCATCGAAGAAATGAATGAGGCCCATGTGCAACATGGACGTGGAATTCTTATGACAAAATCTGTTTTTGATCGGATCGAATACAATGACCGAGGAAATCAAGTTAGTTTGATTAAATTTTTAAATAAAGACTAATTACGAAGCCAATCTAAAACCCACCACTCATTCCATTCTTTGGAGTAGAGGAGTTTTCCTGGAAGATGGCTTTGTAATAAGCTGAGGAACTGGTCTTTTTTTTCTGTGATGATTCCAGAAAAAATAATCCGAGGAGCTTCAATTTTTGCCAGGTTACGAATGTTTTGTGATAAAACAGCATAAGTAATATTGGCAATGGCTAGATCATATTTTTTATCAGATAATTTTGGGTTGTCGATTCCGGATTCTTCTACACTAAATTGAAATCCCTTTGGATATTCATTTTCTGTCCAGTTGGACCAAGCAGCTTTCACCGCATTGGGATCTATGTCCAAAGCAAAAATTTTAGAAACTCCAAACTTCGCAAGGCCGATGGATAAAATTCCAGAACCTGTACCTACATCACAAGCAGAGGAAAATTGAAACTCTCCCTTCCCATAAAGTTCATCTAAATATTCTAATATGAGTTTGGTGGTTTCATGGTGGCCTGTACCAAATGCCACTCCAGGGTTGATAAAAAGTGGAATCCCATCATTCGGTTTCCAAAGTTTGATGGTTTCAGGTTCATTTTTTTCCCAAGTAGGGATCACCCAAAGTTTTTTACCAATGGGAAATGGTTTATAATATTCTTTATATGCTTCCTCATAATCACGGGTTTCGATATTTCTCGATTCCGCATTAGAATTGTTTGGTGCATGAATTTTGAGAAAAATAAGAATTTTTAATTCCTTATTTATTTCATCAGTTTGTAAGTAGATACGTATGTTTGTATTGTCGCGAATGAGGCCTTGTTCTTTTTCTTTGGGAGCTTCTCCGTCGAAAAGAATTTCATAATAACCAGCACATTGCAGAGAATCCAACAGTTCGTAAAAACTGTCGGATAGTTCTTTTGGTAGATTGACTTTGAGTTCTCTATATTCCAATCTTAACCTATTTCGTCCGTATAATCCATAACAAGATACATGAGTGTTTCTTGGTCTGTTGGGTTGGAATATTCGTGCGAAACATCTGCTTTAAAAAATACCGAATCTTTCGGTTCTAGTTCGACAACTTTTTCACCTACACGTAACCTTAGTTTGCCGGAGACTACAACCAGGTTTTCAGTAGTTCCTGTTTTGTGTGGTTCTGCAACTTCGAGTCCACCGGGTTTTAGTATAAGTTCATAAAATTCTGTTTTACGGTTTCCGAGAAATGGGAAAAGGGCGCGACTTGCAAAAACCTTAGAATTGGAATACAGAACTTTAGAGTTCTCAGACTTTAGAACATGGATTCCATCTTGGTTCTTTTCTTTTAAAAGTTCTGAAAAAGGAACATTGAGTCCGTTTGCAATTTTCCACAAAACAGAAATTGTGGGAACAGACTTCCCTTGTTCGATCTGCGATAACATCGCACGGCTCACACCACATCGGTTTGCGAGTTTGTCCAAAGAAAAACCTTTTGTATGGCGGATGAGTTTCAGGTTTTCTTTGACGACATCTGTTATATAATCGCCAGATTCTGAAATCAATTGGTCTATTCCGTCACTCGGTTGCTCTACTTTACTTACCATTGTCCAAGCGTCCAATATAACAGAGGTACTGTCAAGAAACTATCGCTTCGTCCTTTCTTTTTTCTCTTCAATCACAAAGACGGGAGGGAGTTTCAGGCCTTGGGGAAACTTCTTTTGGATCTCTTTTGCGGTTCCGCGAAAACTTGTTTCATTTGCCATGGAAATTCCCAAGGCTAGAAAAATCTGTCGATCCCCCGGTAAGATTTTGGCCAAGGTTTCTAGGCAATGTTTGGCCCGGTATGGTGTTTCATAAAAAGCAATGGTGATCCCGAGACCGATGTATTGTTTCAGAGTTCGTTCTCTTTCTTTTTCCTCTCTCGGTAAAAATCCCAAAAAGAGAAAAGGGGAAGTGGCAAACCCAGAACTTGTAAGGGCAGCAATGAGAGCAGTCGGCCCAGGTGCGGAGCGAACATCCACTCCCATCTCCCAAGCCAGAGGGACAAGCCATTTGCCTGGATCTTCTAACCCCGGGCTTCCCGAATCAGAAATGAGGCAGGTTCTTTTGGTCGTCGCCAGTTTCATTCCGATCTCATCCATTTCCTTTCGGGAAGTGTGTTCGTTGAGAAGATCAAAGGGTTTTGTGATTCCCAATCTTTTTAATAGAGTCGAAGTGGTTCTCTGTTCTTCCCCAAGGATCCAATCAGCTTCCTCTAACAAGGTTTTGGTGCGAGGAGGGATGTCCTCGTCATTTCCTATGGAATTGGATACTAAATAAAGTCGGTTCATGCGAGTACTGGGGGAAAGGTAAAATAGGGTTGGACGTAAATCCCTTTGGCGGCACAAGCAGCAGCAAACTCTGGATTGTCACGGTTGATTCCTACGGCCATTTGTTTCGCACGGCAAAGCATAGGGTAGTCATTAAAAGAATCTCCAAAAACAAGATCTGGATCGACCCCAATTCTTTCTTCGATGGCTTTTACTTTTCCTTCACCGTAAGTATAAGGTTCAATTAACTGATGAGAAAATTTCCCATCTCCACCTAATTCTTGTCTCATGCCAATGACATTGGATTCTTTGACAGGGAAAAGATGGGCAACAGCAGCGATTCCAGGTTCAGGAGATGCTGTGACAATGTAAACTGTCCAACGGTGGTGGTATAAATAAGCGATCAGGTCTTTCATTTCTACCTGCGGAAACACACCGGAATCTCGGTCAGGAACACTGACTCTTTCCCATGCCTTTCTTGAAACTTCGAAGTATTCGTTTTTGTTCATTCCTTGAAAAATGAAACTTGTCCATCGGTATCCAATTTCAATTCCGTATTCTTTCAATTGGTAAGTGTATTCTTCCCAGACCAATCGTTCTTTTTCTGTAGGATTTAGTTTGGAATGGTCTTTCCAGGTTTCTTTATCGCGAAAAAAATCAGAGAGATCTTTTTTTACATAAACAAGTCCATCATGGAGAAGTTCTTCCATGATTTTCTCTCCAAAGTCATTACGGATGAGGGTGTTATCGAAATCAAAACAGGCGATGCCTGGTGCTTTTGGTATGATGGTGGTCAGACGGTCGAAAATTTCGTCCGTCCAACTGTTCTTTGTCAGGTTAGTCACTAATACTTAGTCTGCAAATCCAACGATGCTTGTGGCAACTCCTTCTTCGTAGGGAGTGAGAAAGTTTTCTGGATTGAGATACACATTATGGAATCGGACTTCAAAATGGACATGGGGTCCAGTGGACTTTCCAGTATTGCCAGAGAAGGCAATGATTTGTCCTTTGCGAACCACATCACCTGGTTTTACCAGTAACTCTTGGTTGTGTCCATAAACCGTATGGAAATGGTTCATGTCATGGTGGTAGATTTTGACTGCAAGACCGTAGTCACCACTCCGACCTGATTCTTCGACCACTCCGTCAGCGGCAGCAAGGACAATGGAATTTTTAGGGATGGCAATGTCGAGACCTGTATGCCAGGTATTCCATCGCCTTCCGATCCGAGAAGAAATTCTAGATTTGTGATTGGGGAGGACAGGCCAAATGAATTGGTCGATCGGTGACTCTACCGTTTCACGGAAGAGTTCCTTTTCTTGGAGTCCTCGCATGTATTCGGCGGAGTAGGGGAAAAAAATGGGGCGTTTTAGGCGTCCTAAATCCGACTCCTTCAGTTGGTTGATCTCCATCACTTCTTGGGCGAGGATTCCAAACTCAGAGGCTTTCTCAAGAAGGCTTTTTTTCTCTGCAGTTAGATCTACCCAGAGACCCCACTGCTCGTTATAACGTTGGAAGACGTGGTTGTCCAAAAAAACAGGACCATTTTTTTGCTTTTGGTAGGCCGCATAGGCTGAATAGGTCACAACAAAGAGGATTAGGACCAGAACGATATAGTAACTTCGGTTTCGCTTCATCTCATTTCACCTAAAAAACAGGGTGCAATGCCAAACTCTCACGGACCCCCTTCCGGTCAAGGGTAACGGCCTGGTGAATCCGCCCTAATCATGGCATTTATGTGACATAACACAAAGCGTTGTTTTCCAGTCATCTGTTTTTCGAAACTAGAACTGATTAGAGATCGGCGTTCAGGAGCTTGGCTTAGAGATTCCTACCAGAAAGATTCTGGTAGGAGAGGTAATAGCGGATGGTTTTTAGGAAATAAAACTCAGGCGGCCTGGGCTTTTTGCCCGTTGGTTCTGTACAAGTAGATTCCGGCGACTAGGAGACAGACAATCCCAATCACATAGTAAGCCCAACGCACATCAAAGTAAGCAATCACAAGAAAACCGAAGAGAAGTCTTGTGATTTCCATTGCTCCCGCCCAAGACTTTCCTTCAATCAGCGCATTGATCGCCACTAGAGAGAGTGTGACCCAAAGGGTTACGAGGACTTGGGAAATAAAAGAGAACTTTGCTACAAAGAGTAGGAAGGCAAAGGACAAAAGAAGGACGAGAACAAACCAAGTTGTCGTGTAGGTTCTGACCTCTGGTTGGGGTTTCGGGTCATACTTATGGAAAGATTCCGGGCTCACTTCTGGAATCGGCAAAAACCCTGCTGGATTTTTTCCTTCTCTCGGATACCAACCCGGAGGTTTGAAAAATACCTTAATTTTGTCCAAGAAATATGGGGCAGTCGCGGCTTGTTTGATTAGTTCCCAATAATAATGGATATTCGCATAGACCGGATTGAAACTACGGAGAGGTTTCACCGTTCCATACACACAAGGTTCTGTTTCTTCTTGGAAAGTTCCAAACATACGATCAAAGATGATAAAGATTCCCCCATGGTTTTTATCGATATAGATGGGGTTAATCGCGTGGTGGACTCGGTGGTGGGAAGGGGTAGAAAATAAATACTCTCCAATCTTTCCAATTTTGCCTACGGCTTTTGTATGCACCCAGAATTGGTAGATGAGGTTGATCTGTCCACTGGCCAGGTACATCCAAGGATGGAATCCGATGAGAGCCAAAGGAACATAGAAGATCCAAGAAACAATCCCACCAAGACCGGTTTGTCGGAGTGCCACTACCAAATTGTATTCTTCGCTATGGTGGTGGATGACATGTCCCGCCCAGAGGATGTTCACTTCATGGGCCAACCGGTGAGACCAGTAATAACAAAAATCTTGGCCTACAATGCAAAGTATCCAAGCCCAAGGGTTTGTGAGGGCAAATTCAAAAAAACGAAAATGTTCGTAGATATAAAAATAAGCAAAAAGACCGATTCCTTTTTGGAAGAGCCCCCAGATCTGGGAAATGATTCCCGTGCTTAAGTCAGCAATAGAATCGTTCAATCGGTAGAGGGCTTTGTTTTTGCGATACCCGATATAAACTTCAATCCCGATGAGGAGGAAAAAAGCGGGGATGGCATACGTAACTATGGGCGGAGGTGTAAAGTTCTCGAACATGGCGGAACAATTTTGACATCATTTTGACAAATGGTCAAGTAAATGTTGACCCAGGGTCAGAAATTGTTCACGGTTCAATTCTTCGGGTCTGGAAGTGGGAGGGATTCCGGCCGATTGGATGGCTTTGCCTAGGGCGTCACGAAAGGTTTCGTCTTCGGAAAATGGTGACTCCCGGAGGCTGACTTGGATTTGTTTTCGTTTTCCCCAAAACAAAGTGCGAAGCATTCGGGACCAGAGTTCGACTTCTCTGTCCGTTGTGAGTCTCCATACTTTCCCTGTTTCTTTTTTGGGTGTCAAAAGGATGAGGGCGGAGTGAATTTTAGGGATAGGGAAAAAACAGTTTTTATGAACGGTTTTTAGATATTTTACATCACAAAAGGCGGAAAGAAAAACAGAAAGGGAAGAGGTCTCTTTGACGAGACGTTCGGCAAATTCCTTTTGTACCATAAAAATTCCACCCTGGAAATTTCGGCAATGGATGATGAGCGTGTTTATGATTTCTGTTGTTAGGTGGTAAGGTAAATTTCCGAATACGAAGATATTTTCATTATAAATATGAAAAAGATTCTCTAAAGCATCTCCTTCCAGCAACAATGCCTTTGGAAACTTCGGTAAAATTTCCTCTTTGGCCAGTTGGATGTAAGCGTGATCAATTTCAAAAAGAAAAGTTTTTTGATCCAAACTAAGAATGGGATAGGTGAGAGTGCCGAGTCCGATTCCAATTTCAGCCAAGACAGTAGATTTGTCCGTTAACAACGGTTCTACTGATTTGACAATAAAGTTGACTATGTTTTGGTCGATGAGAAAGTTTTGGCCAAATTTCTTTTGAGCCCGGATGCCTTTGGCCTCAAAGAAGGTTTGGATATTGGAGATGGTCGCGTAAGGGGATTTCAAAACTATCCTCAACGAGTATCATTTTCCAGGCAGTAGAAATCCCAAGTAGTTTTTGGTATTGGATCCATTCATTCGCTTCCTTTTTTTTCCAAGGAGGAAAGTCCAAAAGTAACACTCCTTTCCACCGAGGGGCAAATTTAGATTTGTCCGCAAGTTTTGTTTGTTTTAGAATCTGACTGACATGTTTCGGATCCCCATCAAATCGTAGGATGGAAAAATCTGGACTGATATTGGCACCTAGAATCTCGGAACCTTGGGGTTGGATCGGTAGTTGAAAATTTTTCATCCAATCAAGATCCTGGCCGTTCTGATACCAGAAAATATCCGTTAGGTTGTGTTTTCGAATTTGGGAGAGAACTCCCTGCAAACAGGATTCTGATTCAAAAGAAATTTTTTTTGGTGGGAGAAGGCCCCTTAAAGGTTCTAGATTTTTTTTGGAATCACAAGTTCCAAAAATATATAAATGGTCTTTTATGCGAATGGAAAGATTTCCTTTTCCCCGTTTTGTCATAAGACCTGGAATTTTGGCCTCTGGGTAAAAAAAGGAAAAGGTTAAAAATAAACTAGGAAGGAAATAAATACAAATTCGAAAGATGGGTTTTTGCAAGAAGGGAAGTTTCGAAAACATTAGGAATGAAATGATGATTAGGATTGAAAGGATACAAAGTTCTGTGGGAGGTTTTGCCCAAGTTTGGTAACCTCTACCGAATTCTGTTAGTGTATAAAATATTTTTAGAAAAATCGATAGTTCAAAGGAAGCAGGAATCCAAATCCAAGAAGATAAAGTTTCTGCTAAAAACCCGGGAACAAGACTTTGTAGAAAAAAACTAAGGTAAAGGGTTGGCAAAAGAATTCCTGCCATAGGAACTAAAAAAAAATTAATCCCAATCCCTCCAAATGAAAAAGACGAAAAGTAATAAACGAGTATAGGAAAACTACAAATAGAACAAGCAATTGTTAGGTTTAAATTTTCTTTTAGGATTGATTTGGATTCTGGGAAAATTTGTTTGTCAAACCTTGGTTTTAGAAAAAAAATTCCAAACACTGCCCCGAAGGATAATAGAAACCCAATACTTAAAAAATCGTAAAATAAAAAAAACGCAATACAGGCGGAAGCGATTACAAGTAAATCTGCTGGCCCAATCTTTCGATAAAACAAAGAAGCTGTGAGAGATAAAAAAACAAAAAGGTAAGCACGTAAAAACGAAACTGGAAAATCAAGAGCGGCCAAATAAAGAAATCCAAGGCCCAGAGAAACCAAAAGAGAAATCCATTTTCGTTTTGAAAAACAAAGGTTTCCTAAAAATTGTAGAGATCCCATAAAAATTCCCAGATGAAGTCCGGAAGCAGCAAATAAATGTAAGATTCCCGATTCTTTGGCAATGTCTTTGAAACTACCTGAAATTTCTTTTGTAGATCCCGTAACAAAACCCATGACGATTCTTGATTCAAACTTGGTAAACGGTGAATTCTTTAATTGGGTTTCTAAGTAGGAACGAAAGATGGGGTGAATGGTTCTTTGTCTGGGGCTTTGTTGGATGCTCGCGGCTACCAGAAAGAGAATGGATGCGAATAAATAAAGATAGATTCTTTTGTCGATTTGGTTTGAAAAAAACTTAGGAAGACTTGTGTAAAGAATGAAGAGGAAAAGAAAGAATAGAATTAAAAAAGAATGAAATCCTGGTATCTTTAACCCTAGTTTGAGAAAGAAACCAGTTCCACAAATTCCTAAACAGAACCAACCAAAATCAGATCTTGGGAGTATGGATATCTCCTGTTTCATACAGGAGGAGGTTAGAAAATGAAAAGTTTGGTTCCTCGGAAACTAAAAAGGATAGATTCCAAGAGTTTTTCTAATGTCTTCTATTTTCTTTTTTGCCACCGACTGTGCTTTTTCTTTCCCTTCTTTTAGAACTTGGTGCACATAATCTAAGTTTTGTGTTAGTTCTTCTCGCTTTTGGCGGAAAGGAGCAAAATGAGTTAAAACAGAATCCAAAAGATCTTTTTTTAAATCTCCGTATCCAACTCCGCCTCTTTTGTATTTCTCGATTTGATTCGACTTTTCTTCCGGAGAAAGAAAGAGGGAATGGATTTGAAAAATGACTGAAGTTTCAGGGTCTTTTGGTTCTTCCACGGCTCTAGAATCACTCACAATCGACATCACTTTCTTTTTGATTTCTTTTTCTGTTCCAAAGAAGTCGATGGTGTTTTGATAGGACTTGGACATCTTTGCACCATCCACACCAGGAACGGTCGCAGTGTTTTCATCGATATCAGGTTCTGGAATCGTAAGCACAGATCCAAATTGTGTGTTAAATCTTTCTGCGATATCCCTTGCAAATTCCAAATGTTGTTTTTGGTCTTTTCCTACGGGAACTTTTTCAGCAGAAAATAGTAAGATGTCACTTGCCATAAGGACGGGATAAGTAAATAATCCAGCTCCAGGAACAAATCCTTTGGCCACTTTGTCTTTGAAAGAATGTGCGAGTTGTAATTGAGAAACGGTAATGGATTGAGACAAATACCAAGTGAGTTCAGTAACTTCGGGAACATCGCTTTGAACCCAGAATACTGTTTTTTTAGGATCAACACCTAGCGCGAGTAAGTCGATTGCGCATTCCAAAGTGAAGGTTTTTAGCTCTTCTTTGGATCTGAAAGTTGTGAGTGCATGTAGGTTTGCAATGAAGAGAAACAATTCTTCTTTGGACTGGTAGTCCAAAATTTTTTTGATCGCAGAAAAGTAATTACCTAAATGAAGTTTGCCTGAGGGTTGTAATCCGGTAAGGACTCTCATGATTCTCCTTCTGTATCAGAAAGGTCAATTGGATCAGAGGTGTTTTTGTTTTCAAAAGATTCTGAATTTGTTCCTTCACTACCACTTCCTTTGTTGAAGGTGGAGTAGGTGAGCCTTTCGTATTCTTTGTTTAATTTGATGAGTTCTTGTTCAATTTTACGATGTGCTGTGAGTTTGGACGTAGTTGCAGGGTCTTTAAAGATTACAGCATAATTGTATAAGTACTTTGTGAATTCGATGAAAACATCTTCTACTTTTGTTCCATTGATTCTTTCTTTGGCTACGACGGATTTGTCAAAATGAGGAATGAATCTTTGTGCAATTTTCACCTCTTCAATGACTTTGTCTTTTGTGGATACGATTTTATCGTTCACTTTCCCTTTGGCTTCTGTAGCTTTTGCCATCAAATGGTTTTCTACGATGATGTTGAGTTTACCCGCAAAACTTCCGAAAAATTCAGATGCTTCTTGTAAGGCAAGGACAATGGTTCCTGCAATTTGGTCATTTGCCGCATTGCCAGAGTTATAGTCTATTCCGTATTGTTGAAAACTATATTGAAAACTTGGGAACTTTTTGTTAAAATTATCAATGGTTCGGACAAGTGAATTCAGTTGGTCAATTTCGTTTCGAAAAAGTCCGGGTTGGATGATGAGAAGTTCTTGGTTTTGGTTTTTGTCACCAAGACGAACATAACCTTCGATCAGGTTGATGTATACAGTTTGTAAATCACGGAGTAATAGATAAACCAGTCTATGTGGTTGGGATTTGTAACTATTTTTAACCGTTTGGCTTTTTGCAGATTCTGGCATATGGTGGGCCATAAAATCATCCACAACCATATTCAAAAAATCGAAACTGATTTTTCCTTTGTCATCAATAGAGAAATAACGAGAACGTAAATTTTGTAGTTCTTCTTTTTTAAAACTTCTGGTGTTGATGTCGTCAGAAATTTTAGCAACGGTGATCTCCACTTCTTTTTGGATTTCACGTGCTGCTTGGAATTTATGTTCTTGGATGGCAGGAACTCGTAAGTCAGATACAATTTCTGGCCAAGTGAACATTCTTTTTTTAGCTACAATATAAAATGCTGTAATTGCTTCGGATAACTTAGGTTTGGTGTTTTCTAGGCTTAATGCGTAATTCACACCTTCCATGATTTTGCTTAGTTTTGGTGTGAGTTTTTCATCCATTTTAACAATATCTGGAAGGTTGGAAAGGATGATATCGTTTGCATCGTTTCTTTGGAGAAACCGTACATAAAACATCTGCATCTTTAGAGAACGTTCTAAAAAGATATCCGCAGAAATTTTATCCAGGATCAGTGCATCGAGAGATGCAAAAGCATTGAAGAACTTATTAAAATTATTAATGATATTATAAACAAGGGGAGTCCAAATCCTCCAACCTTGTTGTTCGGAAACACGAAGGGCTTGGATGGTCGGAATGAGAACATCTTCTTTCATTCCACGAAAGAGTTTTTCTACATTATTGGAAATGGTTGGGTTTCTGCCAAAAAGTCCAATGTCGATCGTACCGGTGTCTTTCCCAAATTTACCAATGGAATTACTTGCGTTTCCTCCACCCCCACCAAATAATCCCGCAAGGAGACCGCCACCTTGTCTTTGTTCAATGACTCTTTTTTTTGCTGGGTTTTGTTTTTGTTTGGCGCTTTCGATGGTAACTAAAT
This sequence comes from Leptospira brenneri, assembly GCF_002812125.1. Lineage (NCBI taxonomy): Bacteria > Pseudomonadati > Spirochaetota > Leptospiria > Leptospirales > Leptospiraceae > Leptospira > Leptospira brenneri. Next base: position 74,399 of record NZ_NPDQ01000009.1, on the reverse strand, counting down.
CGCTAGAACGTTTTGTTTTAGGTTCAGGAGTTGCAGGCCTGGAAATGACTTCTCTTCTTGGTTGATCTCTTTCGGGTAAACCTCGATCGCGGCTATCCTCTTTTTTGGGTTTGTTTTTATTTTCGTAATCTTCATCCACTTTACGGATGAGATCAATCCGAATGAAGACGTCGTTGGATTTTAAAATGGCCTCATCGATGAGTTGTTGGTGTTCCGGTGTCCGCGTTTTACGGTACAAGTCGGCAAAAACCCTATGTGCTTCTGTACGTGAAACCGGAGTCACAATCACTCCTTTTGGTTGAGAGGGTTCTCAACAATCTGTGAGCTTGTGGGAGGTTGGAAGTTGAATAGTCCGGTTCCAAGACCAATATTGGTAGCAATGCCAGAGAATGCCACTTCAGTGATTTCTTCATCGGAACGTTTCATTTTGAGTACACGAGGTAGGTCGTTATCGGAAACAACCAGGATAATTTCATTATACCTTTTGGTAGTAGAAGTTAGACGAAATGTTCTTCCACTAACTGACACATTTTCATATCCAGAAAGTAGTCCCCCCAGTCCGCCAGAAACACCTTTTAAATCTTGTTTCCCAGCAATCGATGAATCTGGGTTATAAAACCATAAGATTCTTCCATTGGAGGAGATGATCCTTCCATCGCTGAAACGAGCATGAAGTTGGTTCGGGCTTTTGAAAGAAACAACACCCGTAAGTCCACCATTGATGGTGACAGAGGCGCGAAAACTTTCGAGAGAATTCATTTTGCCGATGACGGCATTTAAGCGATCTCTTCCTTCCTCTGCCCAAAGGAAACCCATCGGGACAGAGAAAAAGAGAACGATCGTAATTTTAGGAAGGAAATTCCTCAAAGGACGAAAGGTTCGTATTGGGATTAACCCAATACTTTTTTAAACTCAGAAGTAAGTGCAGGCACTACTTCGAAAAGGTCTGCAACCACACCGTATGTTGCTACTTTGAAAATAGGAGCATCTCCATCTTTGTTGATGGCAACGATGTATTTAGAAGATCCCATACCCGCTAAATGTTGAATGGCTCCGGAGATACCGCAAGCAATGTAACAATTAGGGGAGACAGTTTTACCTGTTTGTCCTACTTGGTGTGAGTGAGAAATCCATCCTGCATCCACAGTTGCACGGGAAGCACCAAGAGCTGCACCAAGAGTGTCAGCTAAGTCTTGGATGATTGGCCAGTTTTCTGGTCCTTTGATTCCACGACCACCAGATACGATGATAGAAGCATCAGCAAGTTGCACTTTGTTTCCACCAGAAAGATCTTTAGAGAGAGACTTCGTTCTTACGTCACCAGCGCTAGCGCCAGATTTTTCTACAGCACCCGCTCCGTCTTTTGGAGTTACTTCTTGGGAGTTTGCACGTACTGTAAAGATTTGGATCTCAGAACTTACTTTGAAATTTGCATACGCTTTTCCAGAGTAAATTGGTTTCTTCGCAACCACTTTACCACCGTCAACAGAAAGAGCTACTGCATCCGCTACGATACCAGCATTTGCTTTGATCGCAACTCTTGCAGAGTATTCTTTTCCTTGAGCAGAGTGTGGGATGAGAACCACTGCTGGTTTTTTCTCTTGGATGATTGCAAAAATTCCATTTGCATAACCTTCAGGAGAAAATTCACCAAGGTTCGCGCCGATTACTGTATCAGCACCAACTGCTTTCAAGTCACCAGCAAACGTATCTACGTTGTCAGTAATGATTACTGTATGAACTTTACCACCAATGGAGTCCGCAATTTTGCGAGCTGCGGAGGTAAGTTCTTTTGAGATTTTTTTGAGTTCGCCGTTTTTTAATTCACCAACTACTAAAACATCAGCCATGTTCGTCTCCTTAGATGACCTTCGCTTCTTCGCGAAGAGCTTTTACAAGTTGAGATGCAAAACCTTGTGCATCTGCTGCTTCCAGTTTTCGACCAGCGATACGTGGAGGAGGTGGTTCGAGAGATACTACTTCAAGTTTAGATCCAGTGGCTCCGAGTTCTTCCGGTTTTTTTACATCTACCGGTTTTTTCTTCGCAGACATGATCCCTTTTAAACTTGGGTATCTTGGTTCATTCAAACCTTTTTGAGCAGTTACTGCTAGAGGAGCAGTTGTTTCAACCACTTCAGTTCCACCTTCGATTTCACGAGTTGCAGTCACCTTGTTTCCGTCAAACTCAAGTTTGAGGGCCATCGCTACGTGAGGAACATTCAATCTCTCTGCAATTTGAACAACTACTTGTGAGCTGTCAGTATCGATGGATTGACGTCCACCAATCACTACATCTGCATTTTCAGCTTTGATGAGGTTTGCAAGAAGTTCTGAAGTGTAAGTAGAATCGAAAGTTACGTAGTCATCCACTTTTACATGAACGGCTCTGTCCACACCCATAGCGTAAGCAGTACGAAGAGCTTCGACTGCACGGTCTGGACCGAGGGACACTGCGATGACTTCTCCACCGCTTTTTTCACGAATTCTAATTCCCTCTTCGATAGCAAATTCATCATAAGGAGAGATGATCCATTTTACGCCAGCTTCGTTGATCGATTTGTCGCCGACTTTGATATTGGTTTCCGTATCCGGAACCTGTTTTACTAGAACAACAATTTTCATTCCTTAACCCCGTTTTCGTGGATTACCTTAGACCAGAAAACGTGAGGGAAGTCATAAGGGAAGTACATTATTCTCTCCAGAAAGTGTATTTGCTCCAATTGTAGGCCCAAATGATCCAGAGGATGACAACTAGGACGTTTGCATCCGTCCGAAGGTAGAAGGAAAATCCTAAGGTCAGAGGGTAGAGGAGGAAAAGGGAAAAAGCAATGAGGAGAACTAAGTTCGGAGTCGATTTCCAGTCCTTCGTGGCAACTTGGATCTGTAAGAGGATATTCTGTTCGGGATTTGGCACTAGTTTTCGAAATCGGAAAGCATAAAGTAGGATAAAAATCAAAACTGCAAGCGAATGAACAATGAGTAACCACATAAACCCACCCTAATTTTTAAGGAAGTAGGGAGAAGAAAAAAAAGATCTGGGGAAGGAACATGGGGAGATAAGAAAGTTCACAAAACGACTTAAAAGGATGCTCTCGACCCGTAAGAAAACTGCAGACACCGAGCCAGATATAGGTGAATCCGAGCCCCAAAAGAAACCAAAAAGAAAGGTTCCCCCAAATGCTTGCCCATAATAGGCAAAAACTCCCGAGACCCAAGAGAATCTGAGTTAGGGTTTTTACTGTTTTTGGTTTTAGATATCTCGTCATTGTGAAGGTATTATGCAAAAGGTCAAATTCACGGTCGGTATTATAAGTCAGAAGGACATTGGCAAATACGTGGATGAAAAATATCCAAAAAACCAGATCCAAACCACCAAACGATCCAAAGGGGGCAAGTAGGCCTAAACAATAAAATGCGGAGACCAAAATTTCTTTGGGAATGGGGGAATGGTTCTTCACAATCAAATAGATTGAAAAAACAAAAGCAATGAGGAGGGGAAGGTTCTTCTCGAGGAAAGAAAACTCGAAATGAATTCCAATAAAAAGAGAAGTGAAAACCAAAAAAATTAGAAAACTAACAATCTCTTGGCGAAAACTCAAATAAAACTTCCCTCGGTCGGAGACCCGTTCCTTTTCTCGAAAAGCATCCCATAAATGATCAGCCAAATAGAGAGCCCAAACAGAACTAATATAAAAAATGATAAGGCTAGGACGGATGGGTTGGTTTAAGTAGAGAGAAAAAAAAGAAAGATTTGCTACGACAGAAAGTACAACATCCAAGGCGAGAAAGGATCCAAATTTTCCTAAGCGAAAAATGAACCTGTTTGGGAACATCCTTCACTTGTACGCAAACAATCGGGAATTGGCAAAAAGAAAATTCCCTTGCAACCAAAACTTTATCTGTTGGAATGTCTGGCTATGTTCCAGTCCCTTACAAACACAATTCGTTCCGTATACTGCATTCGTGATCGGTTCCCCCGGTATATGTCGGAACTTTTATTCCAAGAGGAACAAATGGGCGCCTTATTTGCGGTTCGGTTTCGGTATGTGATTGGAGTGGCCCTCGTTGCCAGTGCGGTGGCCAATCTCAGTAATATAGATTCTGTTTTTGGTTATTTGATCAATTTTGTGGCGATTGGTATTTATTTTTTGAATACATTCATCCATTATCAGATTCTAAAAAAAAGTAGAGGCCATTGGAAAACAAAATATGATTATATTAGTTTATTTATAGATAACCTTCTTATCTCGATCACTATTTTTAATTGGTACATTTTAAAAGGAGACGGCAATCCAAACTTTCTCGTCAAAACTCCTTTGGTAGTTTTTTACCTGCTTCCTTTATCTCTTTGTTTGTTTCAATACCGGTTTTCATTAGTAAATTTTTCCTTTGTATGTTTTTTACTTAGTTATTATGGGTTTATTATTTTTGCATTAATGGATGTTCGCTCTTTGAGTGGTTCTGATTGGCATGAATATGTTTTGGGTGACCAACTCATTTTATCCGATGCCCTTGTCACAAAACCTACCGTGTATCTTGTTTTGGTTTTCGCTATCTCCTATGCCATTTTTCGAAGTTTACGAATGTTATTAAAATTTGCTGCTGCGGAATCACAGAAAACAACTCTCTCTCGGTATTTTTCTCCTGATTTGGTTTCGGAAATTGTGTCGGAACCGGAAGTGATTGCGAAAGGCAAACGTCAAAAAGTAACCATTCTCTTTAGTGATATTCGAGGGTTTACTCAGTATTCTGAACCAATGGATCCAGAGGCACTTTCTATTTTTTTAACGGAATTTCGCCGCCGAATGGTAAGGGCCATATTCAAACACAATGGTAGTTTAGATAAATTCATTGGAGATGCGGTAATGGCAACCTTCGGAACTCCCACCCCTTCTGATTTCACTGGTAAAGATTCTTTGAATGCAGTTTTGGCCGCAAAGTCTATGTTAGATGAGCTTGCACAATGGAACCAAGAGCGAATGAAGAGAGGGGAGTCTGAAATCAAAATTGGAATTGGGATTCATACGGGTGATGTCTTTTGTGGAAGTATTGGTTCCGAAGAAAGGATGGAATATACTGTGATTGGTGATACAGTGAACACAGCTTCTCGAATTGAATCTGCTTGTAAGGATTTAGGAGTTTCTTTTTTGATTTCCGAAGCGGTTTGGATGGAAACAGGTTCTCCTTCCGGGTGGGATAAAAAAGAATCTGTTTCTCTCACTGGGAGAGAACAAAAAATCCATCTTTATGCACCAAATAGCAATTAAGAAGCCATATTGATTTTATAAACTGCTTCGTGAAGAGCGGGATTTAGTTCTGGGTCGATGATATAAATGACCCGGGATGTTCCTGCTTGCAAGGCTAGATCCATAATTGCTTTTCTTCGATCGATTTTAATGCTACGAAGGTCGAAGTCAGCAATTTTGAATTTGTTTCCTTTTTGGAAAATAGGATTGATACTACAAATTCTTTGGAGTTTGGGTCTGGTTTGGTATCTTCCCACATCTAGAACAATACAGATATCAAAATGAGCTCGCCTTTCTGAATCCACGGAAGCCGTGATGACAAAGTCTCCGAAGTTGACAATGTTTTCATTATTGGTAAGAGAACTTCCCACATAATCTAAAAGATGTCTGATATTTTTGTTGCTATAAGAAAAAAATGAATCATTCAGAATCATTTTCAGTGCAGTGGAAGATTTAAAGGCAGGTCTCCAAGGTTGGTTGGAAGTGAGAGATGCGTATTCACTAGCCAGGGAAAGGATGGCGATGTCCTCTTCAAAACTGGAAGAGGTTACATTGTTTTCTTGTAAGTGGAGTTGGAGTTCAATGTCTTGGGTGATTCTTTCTTTTCCCACTTCTTTGTTATATTTATCTCGGACAGACATGAGTTTGGAAAAAAGAGATCTTGGATCGGGAAAGTTATTATTCACTCCATTGCCACGGTAAGGTCTATGATGGTTTAAAATCAAGGTCCGAACATGGGAATCAATTTCGGGAGCAGGAAGAGTCATTAGGTAACTAATGATGGGGTGTTGTTGGACAACGGCATATTCTTCCTTGGTCAGTTTGGGATTATTTTTGATATCTAATCTAGAATATCCAACATCTGCCAAATAACTTGCCATCATTAGGCTCAAATGGTCTTTTTTATTGGATTCTTCTTTTCCTTCGTTGACGATCTTTTTGGTTCGAACCTTCATCCCCATTGCGACTACAGTTCGTTTGGTCATCAGTTCTGATTCTACAGAAACCCCTGCCACTCCTAGAATTTCTAAGATATTAAAAATTCCGAGTTCATAATCCGGATTACTAGTAAAATCAGTGAGAAGTTCGTTCACCGAGTTTTGTACGAAAACAGCTTGGTCAGAAGAAAAGGAAGTTTTGCGAAGGTCTTCGATGAGTGCCTGGGATTGTTTAGCAAACCGAGAAGTTTTTTCCTGATCAAATAATTTAGTGGTGCGACCAGGTTCTAGAAAAGCGTGATCATGATGACCCGCAGGCCTTGATTTTTTTAATTCAGAAATCAGGAAGTAAACCCCTTGCATTTCGAACTTGAGTAGTTTTCCGAAATCGGCTTCGCTAGGGTTTCTTTTTTTGTGAATTAGGATTTGTCCGTCTTTATTGTAAAGATCGAGTGGGATATTATTATTTTTACGGAAACTATTTAAAGATTCTTCGGTTAACTCAAATTTGGCGAGCTTGTCTCGAGGTACTATGTTTGTATCGTTGGTGCTCATGGTAATTTTTGCATATATGACGAAAGAAATTTGAATGTTTTAGTGATGTTTGAATAGATTCAATAAATTGTAAATCGATTCCTGTTTTTCTGGATTACTTTTTATCACATAGGAATTTCCTATTAGGATAATCACTAATTATGAGTAGTTGTTCTATTCTTAAGTGTAGTTTTTGTTTTATACTAACAAAGTTGTGTCAATGTAGATTTAGTAGAATAACTATGGTTAGTGTGTATGGTTGATTCTTCATTTGAATCTTGATCGAATATAAAATCACTCGTTCTATTTTGTAGCGATTTCGATGGTAAGGATGTAGGGTTGACCTGTTTTTTCGTTTACAGGTTCAGGAAAAGTACGGAAAAATTATCTCCATGAGTACGCTTTCGACAAAAAAATCATCTTTAGATCTATTCAATCCCACAGAAGACCATTTAGCGCTTCGTGAGTCTGTGGCATCCTTTGCAGAAAGGGAAATGGACGAACAAGCCAAAGAAAACGATGAAAAAGAAACGTTTAATACGATGTTATTCAAACGCCTTGGCTCCGAACTTGGAATTTTTGGAATCACTGTGCCAGAAGCCGATGGTGGGCATGGTCTGGACCCTCTCGCTTCTGTCATTATCCATGAAGAGATGTCTCGGTTTGATCCCGGATTTACTTTGTCTTATTTGGCTCACGAAGTTCTGTTTGTGAATAATTTTTTCTATAGCTCTAACCCTTCTCAAAGAAGTCGGTATTTAAGTAAGGTCATTACAGGGGAATGGATTGGTGGAATGGGAATGACGGAACCTGGAGCAGGAACTGATGTTCTCGGAATGACCACCCATGCTGTTAAAAAGGGAGACCGTTATATCATCAATGGGGTAAAGCAGTATATCACAAATGGTTCTATTGGTCAGGTTTTTGTTCTTTATACAAAACTCGAAAAAAATGGAAAAAAGATGACCTCCTTCGTCATCGAATCGTCTTACAAAGGTTTTTCGGTGGGAAAAAAAGAAGAAAAGATGGGAATGCGTTCTTCTCCCACAACACAACTTGTTTTTGAAGATATGGAAGTCCCTGAAGAGAATCTACTCGGTGTAGAAAATGGTGCCGTCACTCATATGATGCGTAATTTAGAAATCGAACGTGTGACCTTAGCGGCTCAGTCCATTGGGATTGCCCGTCGTTGTATTGATATTATGTGTGATTATACCATCCGTCATAGAGAAGCCTTTGGTAAAAAACTATTAGAGTTTGGTCAAATCCAAAGACTCGTTGCAGAATCTTATGCGGATTACCAAGCCGCTCGTGCTCTTGTATACCAAGTGGCAAGTGAACTGGGACCGGATGTTCGTAATTCACTGGGTGCAGCTTCGGCAAAACTTGTCGCCACACAAATGGCAGAACGTGTTTCTAGAAATGCCATCCAAGTTTTAGGTGGGTATGGGTATTGTCGTGAATACCCTGTGGAGAGATTGCATCGGGATGCCATCTTACTTAGCATTGGTGGTGGCACGAACGAAGCCATGCAAAAAAACATTGCGAGCGACTTAAAAAAACTTTGGTCTGAATGACACTGCTATTTAAATCCTTGTAAAAGTTCCGATAGATTTGATTCCAAAATTAGGGAATTTTAAACCCTGGTTTTGGTTAGGAATCTCCTGTTTCGGGGAACTAAACTTTAGCCGAAAGAGAGGTTGATTTTCGAAACCGGTCTTAGAGCCTGGGCGAAACGATGATTCGCCTTCCTAAGATTTTCATCCAAGTTCCGGGAACTTCCGCCAACTTGGGGCCCGGTTTCGACCTCATGGGTCTTGCTTTAGATCTTCGTAATGAATTTGAATTTAGTTTTTCCAAAGAAATCACAGAATTTAGAACTGAATTAAAAAGTGGAAACCACTTGCCGTTTTCTGAAAAAGAAGATTTAGTTCGCGAGTCTTATCTTTCCTATTTTGAAAAATTTTTGCCAGGACATATCGCACCACCTTATCATTGTAAGATGATTCTGGCCCTTCCTTTGAAGGGAGGACTTGGTTCTAGTGCTTCGGCCATAGTCGCTGGGCTTTGTTTGGCTCGCGAAGTTCACAAAAGAATCGATCTTAAGTCCTTACCAACAGAATCAGTTTTCACTCAATATTTGGCTGAATTTGAAGGCCATCCTGACAATACTTTACCTGCGTATTTGGGTGGATTTGTTTTCGCCTATTCAACGTTTGGTGAACCAATTCGGTACTTTCGTAAAAAATTTCCAAATTCTGTTGCTATTTTTGTTTTAACACCAGAGTTTCATGTTTCCACTGAAGAATCCAGAAAGGCACTTCCTAAATCCTATCACACTACGGATGTAATTTTCAATTTGTCTCGGATAGGAGCTTGGATGCATTTTTTAGACAAACGTAAGTTTGGTGATCTTCTGGTTGGTTTGGAAGATAAAATGCATACTCCATACAGAATTCCCAAAACCTCTCCACTGTTTGGTTTGGCAGAGTCTTTGAAAGAGGCAGGGATTGGTTATTGTTTGTCCGGTTCGGGCCCGAGTTTACTTATGTTTCTCGAGAGAAAGGTTGTAAAATCCAAACAGTCTTTATTGGAAGAGATGGTAGCAAAAGAAATGAAAACTTCTGGAATTTCCTATCAGTTTCGACGAGTGAAACCGGATGGGCTTGGAGTTCGTATCCAAATAAAATAGTTTAGTCTTCCTCCGCCCCTTCTTCCTTTCCGAATCCATATACATCCCCACGAAATCGAATCTTTCTGTTGATTCCTGGTTGGATTTTTCCCACTTCGAATGTAAATTTCATCCGTTCCTTTCCGGACCTGTTGAAATAAAAAGAGGAGGTAAGTGAGATTTCGATAAAGTTCACCATCCTTTCTTTTGCAATTTTATCAGAGATTCGAAATTCAGCCGGGTGGCCAATGATTTCATAGGATTCAAAACTTTCCTTGGTTTCCATTTTTCCATAATGTTCCATTCGCGGAGGTTTGTAGAAGCTAGGTCCATTTTTTAAAACAGTGATCGTATAATCTTCGCTATCTCGACTTTTTTTGAACTGGAAGATGAGATGGTCTTCCGAGATGGCATTGCAGCGCGTGGCTAGTTGGCCGGTTTTACTTCCTATTTGGAAACTTGCGAAGCGACTGAGTTCATCCACAACAAGATCATATTTATCACCGGTTTGCACGGGGATGTACCGGTCTGATTCCTTTCTCGAAAGAATGGGATGGATAAATTGGTTGTACACAACAAGGCCTAGTCCTAAAACGGCGATGGTGAGTATTCCGCTAAGAACTAGGATGAAACTATCGAGAATGGCAATACTAAGGAACAAACTTACCTTTTCGTATCAACCTTATGGTTTTTCGGTTCCGGTAGGGGAGTTCTCGTCACAAGAGAGAGTAAGTCTTTCACTTCTTCTGGTGAAATGATTTGGTTTAATTTTTCTTCCAAAGAAGCAGGTGTCGGCTTCAAAACCAAATCTTCTGGTTTTACCTTGGTCTCTCGTTCTTTCTCTGCCTTCTCGTTTGCCAGGAAAACTTGGGATTTTTCCGGAAAGGATTCTTTTCCACCCTCTGATTGTTTCCCCGTTTGGGTTTGGATCTGGGGGGGGATCGATACTTGAGAATTTCCTTGAATGTTCGTTATATTCATTTTTCCCAAACCTCCGTGTTCAGGATCAGCTTTTGGGAAAAAATTGTCTTTTCCCTCCCTCAGATTTTCGGAAATTTGTGGGATGGCTTTAGCGAAATTCATCTATTTTTTTTCAGTTTTTTCCGTTTGATTGCCCGCTTTATGGCCGGGAAGCTGGCAGGGATGGAAAATATTTTTAAAAAGTGGATGGAAAATCCCATCTCCAAAATCGTCCTTGCGACCAACCTCGTTTTTGCCCTTCTCTTTATTGTCAGTGTCCCTTCTTTTGTTAGGGAATACATTACCCAGGATGCAGTGAGTATCGGCGGAAAAAAATATGACCTGAGTGATGTGAAAGAAACTTCACCAATTGCCTATTCTAAATTCCAGTCGGAATACAAAAGCCTGATCAAAAATACCCTTGGTGAATTTGCACAAGACAAACTATTTGAACTCGTTGCTAAAGATAAAAACATCAAACCATCAGACGTACTCAATGAAGGGTTCACTCCTAGGGAACCATCAGAAGAAGAAATTTTGAATGTATATATTTCCAATAAGGATCAGTTAGGTGGTAAGTCACTAAATGAAACAAAGGACAAAATTGTTGGATTTTTAAAAAACCAACAAGAACAAGAACATAGCCGAGCTGTGTATCGTGATATCGTAACTAAGTATCCTGTTGAATTTTTGATCAAAGAACCAGCAGCGGTGCGAGTCACAGTAGAGGAAAAAAATAATCCTTCCATTGGTCCGAAAGATGCAAAAATTACAGTGATCGAATTTTCTGATTTTGAATGTCCCTTCTGTAAACGTAGCCAAGATGTGAACCAAAAACTTCGAGAGAAATACAAAGGACAAATCCGTTGGGTTTTCCGCGATTTTCCACTTCCTTTCCACCAAGATGCAATGTATGCTCATATGGCTGCCAATTGTTCTATCCCAGAAGGAAAGTATTGGGATGTATTTAACACCCTTTTTGAAAATAGTGGAAACTTACCTAAGGGTAATGTGGATGCTTTGGTATTAAAAGCTGGTGTTCCCAAAGATAAATACCAGGCCTGTATGAAAGATGCCTCTCGTTTAAAATCAGAAATTGATGCTGATATTCAAGATGGTCAAAAAGTAGGTGTGAGCGGGACTCCTGCATTTTTTATCAACGGGATCTTTGTTTCGGGTGCATTACCTTTCGAAAACTTTGATGAGATCATCCAAAAAGAATTAAAACAATAATCATAAATTATAAAATTAAAGGAAAATTTATATGAGCAAAAAAGTAAAAGTTGCTGTTACTGGTGCTGCCGGACAAATCGGATACGCACTACTATTTCGTATCGCTTCAGGACAAATGTTTGGACCTGACACTGCAGTGGAACTCCAATTATTAGAATTGGAACAAGCCCTCCCTGCTGCTAAAGGTGTCATTATGGAATTGGATGACTGCGCTTTCCCTCTTTTAGAAAAAGTATCTGTCTCTTCTAATATTGATGAAGCGTTCCGTGATATCAACTGGGCACTACTTGTTGGTTCTGTTCCAAGAAAAGCAGGAATGGAAAGAGGGGATCTTCTGAAAATCAACGGTGGTATTTTTACAACACAAGGAAAAGCAATCGAGAAGAATGCTGCCAGTGACGTGAGAGTTCTTGTTGTTGGTAACCCTTGTAATACAAATGCACTCATTGCCATGAACAACGCAAAAGGTGTTCCGTCTGACAGATGGTTTGCGATGACTGGTCTTGATGAAAACCGTGCCAAAACACAATTGGCTCAAAAAGCAGGCGTTCTTGTAAAAGATGTTTCCAATGTCGCGATTTGGGGAAATCACTCTGCAACTCAATACCCTGACTTTTACAATGCTAAAATCAACGGAAAAGCTGCCACTGACCTTATCTCTGACGCGGAATGGTTAAAAGGCGATTTCATCTCTACCGTTCAAAAAAGAGGAGCGGCGATCATCGCTGCACGCGGAGCTTCTTCTGCTGCTTCTGCTGCCAATGCTGTGGTGGATACTGTGCATAACATTGTGACTCCAACAAAACCAGGAGACTGGTTCAGTGCCGCATGTCACTCTAATGGTGAGTATGGTGTGGACAAAGGTCTTATCTTTGGATACCCACTCAAATCAGATGGAAAAAAAGTAGAGATCGTTACTGGTCTTGAAATCAATGCTTTCGGTAAGGAAAAATTTGACATCACTCACAACGAGTTGAAAGAAGAAAGAAACGAAGTAAAAGATATGCTTGGTTAATTTTTTTTCATCACCTTAGATGTGAAGGAAACCCGCTTACCGAAAGTTAGCGGGTTTTTTTATTTCTTCTAGTCGGGTTTGCAATTCTGCCAAAAATACATCTGGCCTTTCTAAGAATGGCAAGTGGCTTGCCTTATCAATGACTGTCATTTTGACTTGGGGAAAGGTTTTAAGAATGGTTTCCCAAGTATAATGGGGTGCGACTTGGAAGTCTTCTTTTCCCATACAAATCCAAACCGGTACAGAAATATCTTTTAAGTATTCCGATACATCAATGTCTCGAAACACCTCTCCAAATAAATAATCAAAAGCTAATTTATTTGTATGGATTCCTTCCCAGAATTTTCTAGAGGGAAAGGGTACTTGGTAAAAACCTTTTGCTTCCAAACTCACACAGTAGTGAATGAAAAAATCCTGAGGACTGTTCTCTAAATTTTTTTGGAATTGGATTTGATTTTCTAAATGTGCGGTTTTGCGAAAGTCGGATGCTTCTTTTTGGAAATAAACTTCGGCTTCCAACATATGACTTCCATGACTTGGACCTGTGGAGATCATACAAAGTTTCGATACGGACTGGGGGAATTTTGCAGCGTAACTAAGAGCCATATACCCATGTCCGGAATGGCCGATAACAGGACAGGTTGGAATTTTAAATTCTCTCTGCAGGAAAGCAAAATCACCCAGTAGTTTTTCTAAGGCATAATCTTCTCTTATTTCCTTTTCTACGTTCGTTCGTTTGGCAAATCCTCTTTGGTCTACCACAGTGATTTGAAATTTTTCCGCCATTGCCCTTGGGATCACTCGAGGGTAATACAAGGCACTGCCGATCCAAAATAACGGCGGTCCATCCGTGTTCGTCCTTGCCACTTGGAGGGCAAAACCCTCTCTTTCGATTGTTTGATATGTCCAATTCATGGGTTAACCTTTGGGAATTCTGGTAAATTTCATATAGTTGTAATATACAACTATATGGTTGCAATTTGCAACTAAAAAAGACTTGAATAGTTTTGGAAAATGAATGGAGTGGGGGTTGTGAAAGGAACTTCAAACTATCTCGGCATTCATATGAGCGAAACTCTCCTCCTAATGCGGCGGTTTCTCGCAAAAGAATTCGAAAGTAAAAGAATCGGGATGCGATTTGAAGAATGGATGCAGCTCCTACCCGTAGTAGAATCCGAGATTCTTAGCCAGAAGGATTTGAGTGATCTCTTAGTGAAGGATAAAACCACTGTCTCAAGGCTAGTGGATGGTTGGGTGAAAAAATCCTGGGTGAAACGAGAAGTTTCTCCAGAAGACAAACGTTATTATATTTTAAGACTGACAAAAAAGGGAAGGGAGATTTGGGAAAAAGGACTTCCTGTCATCGCTTCTGCTGATGCGGTATTCCGAAAGGATTTAAGTGATACTGAGGAAAGAGATTTGTATCTTCTTCTATTTAAAATTCAATCTTCTGTTCAAATGGCGGGCCAACAAAATGGAGCCTAAGGAAGAGGAGGGGCTTCGGCAAAGAAAAAACGTTCTTTCTTGGAACTGTCTAAAATTCTTTTTGAAGATAAAAAGCCGAGTTCGGTTGCCAGAGTTTCCACATCATCCATGTACAAAGGATGGGTCTCCATCATAAATTTTCCACCCGGGTGTAATCTGTTTTTAACCACAGATAACAATCGTTTGTGGAATTCTTTAAAATCGGAAACAAAGAGAGCCAAGTGTGGTTCATACTCCAATACATCGGGCATAATTTCTGGTTTTTCGGATTCAGGAATATAGGGAGGATTTGAGACAATTAAATCAAATTTTAAATCATTCGGTAGGGATGAGTCCAAATCAGAAACATAAAATTCGGTTTTTTCTGTTAGATTGTATTTTTCTGCATTACGCCGGCTCACTTCGATAGCTTTCTCTGACAGATCGGAAAGAGTCACAACGCTGGATTCTAAAAGTTGGACAAGACTAAGTCCAATACATCCACTCCCCGAACACAAATCCCAAATTTTGATTTCACCGGAGGAATTTGTAATTAGATTTTCTTTCCCTTTCCAAAGGTAATCGACTAGTTCTTCTGTTTCCGGTCGTGGAATGAGAACATCTTCTGTTACTAAGTAATCAAATTTATGAAATCCTTTTTTACCCGTTATATAAGCTACGGGTTTTCTTTTACTTCGTTCTACAATTCGTTCGCGATAAAGAGCAATTTCTTTTTGGCCGAGAGGCATTTCGAACTGAGAATAGAGTTTGATGCGTGGGAGATTGAGAAGATCAGACAAAAGCCATTCGGCATCCACACGCGGGTTTGGAATTTCCTTTTTCTCGAGAAATTCTGTAGACCGTTTTAAATAATAAAGTAGAGTTCCTGGTTCTTCCGCCATATCTTATGCCCCCAACAGGATTCGAACCTGTGTCCCCAGTTTAGGAAACTAGTGCTCTATCCACCTGAGCTATGGGAGCTTTTACGTAGGTTTACGTTTCTGATTCACTATCCTTTGGAAATCGGAGATATTGTGAATAACAATTTTATCCGGATAGAGATCTAGTTTGCCTGTTTTTACATACTGCATGAGAACCTTTTGGACTTCTCCCACTGGTTGGGCGCACCAATTGGCAATGTCATCGACAGTAGCAGAAAGGATAATTTCGTTATAAACATCATTGTTATATTGTTTTTCGTATAACATTACAAAGACGTCACAAACCTTTCCTATGATATCATCCATAAGAAGGATCATCAGACGGCGTTTTTGGTCATAAATTCGAAAGGAAAAAATATGAAGGAGTTTCATTGCTAGTGCCGGGTTCTTGGTCATTAACATTTCAAAATTAGCACGATTGAAATTAAGTGCCTTCACTTCCGTAACCGCAATGGCTGTTGCCGATCGAGGTTGTTCCTCGAGAATGGCCATCTCTCCTAAAATATCACCGGCTTCCAAAACATCTAAAGTTTTGATACTAGTTCCAATGGTTTTTGTAATTTTGACTTTTCCTTCTTTGATAAGGTAGAAGTCGTTTCCTGGTTCGTATTCACAAAATAGGACTTCGTTTGGTTGGAAAACCTTTCCAAATTTCCCAAACATAGCTTCTAACATTTGGTCGTTCACTACTTACCTCCCTTCAATTTGGACTTAGCATCTTCTGAGATACTATCATCCAAAGGTGGCATTTGTGTTACCTTTTGGAATAACTGTTTGGCTTTTTCCTTGTCACCAGAGGATTCTGTAGCAAGTGCTAGGTGATAAAGATTTTCTTTGAGTAAGAGACCTTTGGGATATTTTTTAATGAAATTAGAAAAATGTGAGATGGCACTCGGGTAGTCTTTTGCTTTGTAACTAGACTTACCCATATAAAATAATGAGTTTTCGACAAACTGTTCTTCTTCTTGGGTGACTGAGTCCGTTCTCTCGGACACAGTTTTGAATAGGTCGATCGACTCTGCATACTTTCCTGCATTCATAAGAGTAGAGGCCTTATCGTATTGGGAAAGAATGGAATTGGGATCGATATTAGAACCAGAATTTTGCGTTGGAACTGCCATAGTTTTTAGCATTTCCTGAAGTTTACCGGCTTGGGCTCCTGGTTCTGGTTTGTAGACTAACTCTTGTATTGTGAGAGGAAAAGGTGTTTTTTTGCGAGCTAAGTCTACAAGTTGTCTTGCACGGTCTACGTACATTCCGTCCGGATAGTGTTGTAAGTATTTTTCAAAAGCGTATGCGGCATGTTCAAAGTTTCCATTTTTGTAAAAAACTTCGGCCACATTCATGAGTTCGAAGGCAGGATTTTTGGCCTCCCCTTGGCCGAGGATTTCCCTAACCTGGCGGTGGACCTGCCGGAGCTGGCTTGAGAACACTTTTAGCATTTTAATGATTAAATGGGTTTTGTCTGAGACAAATTTCTCGAATTCAGGAACTTTGAAGACAAGAACTGTAGCAGCTCCAATGACTTGTGCCGTTTCTTCTCTAGGATAGCGGCCTATGGCACTCTTAACTCCGAAAAACTCACCGAGTTTTACATCCTCTTTCAGCTCCACACCGTTGATATTCGTGTAAGTTAGTACAACACGACCTTTTTGTAGTACAAAGATATCCTCCGCCTTGTCTTTCTCGAAGTAGACGATGGAACCTCCTTTGTAATTACGTACTATGGGACCTGACAACTCATGCCTCGCTTGCGCTTCATTTTCAAAAATTAGGTAAAAAAGCCAAACTCTTTTTATAACCGACACTGTCAGAAACTTGTTTCAAGAGTTTTTTTGGTGAACCAGCAACCAATTTTATTTTACCATCGATGGATAATTCTTCTGTTTCTAAACCAAAATGGAGAAAGAGAGACTTATATTCTTCTGATCCGTAAATTGGATATCCATCAATGACAACAAGATCGATATGTTTCCACGATAAGTCGGACACAGTGATTTCTGATTTATTTTTATCATCGTTTACTACAAGTAAATCTGCGGAAAGACCTGGCATCAGAGCATCTGGGTTTCCTAAGCGAAACGCCTTTCTTGGATTTTCTGTGATCATTTTAAGTAATGTGGATTCTGGTAATTCTTCTCCATACAATCCAAAATAGATAGATTTGGCAGTTTTTAATTCTTCTAAAAGGTTTACCGATCCACTTGCAGAATAATCTGTCCCCAAACATACGTTAACTCCCATATCCAGAAAGAGTTTGATATTCGTTGTTTTGCCAAAGATATGAAGGTTGGAAGTAGGGCACCATACAACAGAGGCACCTTTTTCTAGAATTTTTTCTACTTCCCTTGGTCCAAAGGGTAAACAGTGTACGAGTACAGAATGTCCGCCGAGAGCATCCATTTTTTCTAACTGACGGAGGGATTGTTTAGAATCGTCATCTAAACCTTCTCCCAGGTGAGTTACAAAAGGAAGGCCAGCATGTTCTGCCATTCGGTATTCCAGAGCCGGACCTTCTCCCCAACCCAAACTATAGTTCCCAACCGAGTGGGCAATCGTGTAATCGGAAATGAGTTTTACGGGAAGGATTCCTCGGAATGGATTTTGAACCTGATGCGGGATATGATCAAAGACGGTTGTGACACCAGCAAAAAGATTTTTATAAGCGCCTAAATAATATAAAATTTCTGGATCTACTTGTTGGCGTTCGGCAAACACTCCTGAACTTTTGTAAAGATTGTCGTAGGACAACCAAGACTTGTGTTTTTCGTTTCCTCCTACTTTGGGGAGATAACTTGCAAGTAAATGGTCATGGGAATTGATAAAACCTGGGTATAGTTTTTTACCTTTTAAGGATACGCGAAAGGTATTTGTTTTTGGGGAAAGGTTGGTATCTATATTGGAAATTTTTTCACCATCGACCTGTAAGTCTAAGTCCTCTAATTTTCCATTGCGATACACCGAACCAGATTGAAATAAAACAGAGTTTGTCATTAGATTCCTCCCTCTAAAATTTTCTCTGGATTCAGGTTTTGTTTGTTTTGGTTCACCTGGAAATAGAGGCCTTTGTCCTTTGCCAAAATTCCTAAACGATCTTTCGATTTTACCTGTTGGCCTTCTGTTACCTGAATTCGTTCCAGATTCCCATAAACAGAATAGAGTCCATTTTGATGTTCTAAGATCACAAAGTTTTCATACCCATCCATATAATCTACGTGAACTACTTTACCGGGAAGACTTGCTCGCACAAGGGAAGAAACACCGCGTTGGAATTGAATTCCTTTGTGTGGATCGTAAGTGAGTTCGGAAAACTTTTTTAGAACTCTCTCTTTCCTATCCAAAGGATTGGAAGGTTTTTCTTTGAGGACTGATTCGGGAGCGAATGTTAGCTTTTCATTTCCTTTGGGAATTCGTAACAGTTCTCTTTCATAAAGGTTTTCACTTGTAGTACGGCCGTTTAACTTGGCTAAGGTTTCGGGGGAAACTTTAAATTTTCGAGCGATTCCAAACCAGGAATCTCCCTTTGTCACGCGGTACGTTGATGGAGTTTCTGATTTTTGATTTTGTTTGGCAGAAATGGGGAATAGGAGCGCAAAACCCAAAAAAATTAGAATGTAATGAAGTTTTCGCATCCCTTGACTCTTTTAGAAGTATCGACAGGTAAAAGAGAGAGGGCAATAAAAAAGGCGGGGAGTGCCCGCCTTTTCCAAAATCGAACCAAAACGAAGGGTTTATTCTTCTTCTTTGTTGTTGACCTTGTATTTTTTCATCAACTCGTCCGCTACGTTTCTTGGAACAGGAGCATACTTGGAAAATTCCATAGCAAACTCTGCCTTTCCTTGGGTAGAAGAACGAAGCACAGTGGAGTAACCGAACATATCCGCAAGAGGAACTTCCGCTTCGATCTTAGCGTAACCGTTTTCTTCGGTTGTGTTTAAGATCATACCACGTCTTTGGTTGACGGAAGCAAGGATGGCTCCTTGGAATTCTGTCGGACCTTCTACTTCCACTCTCATGATTGGCTCTAAGATAATCGGAGCTGCTTTACCGAATCCTTGGCGGAAACCGTAACGCGCACCAATTTGGAATGCCATATCAGATGAATCCACATCATGGTAAGCACCGTCATTGATCACACAACGAACTCCAATGATAGGGAATCCAATGAGGGATCCTCTTTCTAAACAAGAACGAAAACCCTTATCGCAAGATCCGATGTATTCGCGAGGGATGGAACCACCCACGATTTTATCTACGAATTCGTAGTCTTTTCCTTCTTCTTGTGGGATTGGTTCGATAAAACCAGCCACACGAGAGAACTGACCTTGACCACCCGTTTGTTTTTTATGAGTGTAATCAAAATCTGCAGACTTAGTAATCGTTTCACGGTAAGCAACCTGTGGCGCGCCAGTGACTAGATCCACACCGTATTCCCGTTTCATACGTTCGATATAAACTTCGAGGTGGAGTTCTCCCATCCCTTTGATGATGGTTTGTCCAGACTCTTTATCGATTTCTGTTTGGAAGGTAGGGTCTTCCTTAGTGAAACGGTTGAGTGCCTTCGCAAGGTTTGGAAGTTGTTTTGATTCTTTACATTCAATTGTAAGAGAGATCACTGGGTTTGGAACAAACATGGACTCCATAGTCACTTTTGCTTTTCCATCAGTGAATGTATCCCCAGACGCACAATCAATACCGAATAGTGCTACGATATCTCCTGCTTCTGCTTTGGTGATATCTTCCATATCGTTAGAGTGCATACGAACAAGACGTCCAATATTATGGCGTTTGTTATTTGATGAGTTATAGATCGTCATACCTTTTTCGAGTCTACCTTGGTAAACACGAACATAAGTTAACTGACCGTAACGACCGTCTTCCAGTTTGAATGCTAGGCAAACGAGTGGTTTTTCTGGATCTGATTCTAAATTGAATTCGTTTTCTTCGTTTCCGATTTCTTTTGCTTTGTTTTCTACATCATAAGGGGATGCAAGGTAGTCAGCAACTCCATCAAGAAGTCTTTGAACCCCTTTGTTTTTAAAGGCAGAACCCATAAATACAGGAACAAATTTAAGAGCGAGAACTCCACGACGAATCGCTTCTCTGATTCGTGCTTCCGAAGGCGCACCTTCTAACATCTCTTCTGTGAGTTCGTCACTGAAAAGAGAAACCGCATCGAGAAGAGCTTCGCGTTTTTCGTTCGCTTGGTCTTTTAATTCATCAGGGATTTCCGTGATTTTGATATCTTGTCCGTTTGGACCTTCGAAGTAGTAGGCCTTCATTTCGACAAGGTCAACAATCCCTTTTAGGTCGTTTTCTAAACCAATAGGAAGTTGAACTGCGTGTGCATTCAAATGAAGTTTTTCACGAAGTTGTTCGATCACTCTCCAAGGGTTAGCACCTGTTCTATCAAGTTTGTTGATAAAGGCAACGCGAGGTACACTGTAACGTTTCATCTGACGGTCTACAGTGATGGACTGAGACTGAACTCCCGCCACTCCACAAAGAACCATAATAGCAGAGTCAAGTACACGAAGGGAACGTTCTACTTCGATCGTGAAGTCAACGTGGCCCGGAGTATCAATGATGTTGATGGTAATGTCTTTCCAAGTTGCGTAAGTTGCCGCTGACTGGATAGTGATCCCTCTTTCTCTTTCGAGGTCCATACTGTCCATAGTGGCGCCCACACCGTCTTTACCACGTACTTCGTGAATGGCGTGGATTTTGTTCGTATAAAATAAAATACGTTCTGTAAGAGTTGTCTTACCAGAGTCAATGTGTGCGGAAATTCCGATGTTACGGATTCTTTCCAGTTTAGGGTCGCGTTTGGTTTCTGTCGCAGAGGTCATATTTTCCTCAAAATAGTCGTTAAACTTGAATTGATTCTACCAAAATCTGAAATGGACTGCGTTTGTAAAGTACTTGGGATTTTTAGTCAAAGGGAAAATCTTGGAGAAAGTAGAGATTAGGGGAATATGCCGCTAGCGCACTTCAATCGATTTTTTCGAACATTGTCTTTTGCCCGAGTGGTTTGTCTCGGCTTTTTTACTGCCATCCTTGTCGGCTCCTTTGCACTCTATATTTCGGAGGAGGGGGAACTTTCCTATGTAGATAGTTTTTACCTTTCTGCTTCTTCCATTTGTGTGACTGGACTCTCTCCCGTCCCCCTTTCTGGACTCAATCCATCGACTCACTGGATTATGCTTTTTCTCATCCAACTAGGAGGACTCGGGATCATTAGTTTTACTGTGATTGTAGGATTTCTCATCACCCAAGGAATTTCACGTAATGCTCGTTTCAATGCCTTTGTCGGTGCGGCCATTGATACCCAAGCAGAAACGGAATCTCTTGCCACAAACGAAGTCAATCGGATGTTACTCTCCATTATCAATATTTCATTTTCCATAGAAATTCTAGGAGCGATCGGACTTTATCTCCATATGCCCGAAGGTGTGGAAGAGGGAAACTCTCGGTGGTTTTTTTCTTTATTCACTGCTGTTTCCTCATTTAACAACGCTGGTTTTTCTATCACTGATGATCTCAGTGCACTTCGTTTGGATCCTTTTTCTTTATACATTGTTTCTGGCCTTGTGATTTTTGGAGGGATTGGATTTCCGGTCATCATCCTTTTGGAAAAATTTCTCTTAACTGTATTTGTTCGAATTGTGTATCGGATTGAAGTGATGGCCGAAACTTTGATGATGGAAAAGGCATTAAAAACCGGCAATGTTCCAAGGTTATTATTACTTCCTGCTCAGTTCTCTGCTTTCTTAGAAAATAGGATTGAGGATTATAACAAACATTTGCGGGGGGAAACAACAAGAATTCAGTCAAAACTTTTGGTTTATGGTTCCTTCGCATTGCTTTTGTTTGGTTTTGTTGGGATTTATTTTTTGGAACGTTCCAATCCACATACCTTTCATGGGTTAGCTCTGGCCGATAAAATTTCCAATGCTTTCTTTATGTCTGTTTGTTCTCGTACTGCCGGTTTTTCTACAATGGATTTGGGGCATCTCAATGATGCCAGTATTATCATCATTATTGTTCTTATGTTTATCGGTGGTGGTCCCCAAGGGACGGCTGGTGGTATAAAAATCACCACCTTTGTTTTGTTACTTGCTTATTTAAAAAATGTGATTCAACCTTCCAAACCTGTAATGTTATTTGGGGAGATTGTTTCTAAAAATTCGGTGGCTGTCGCCATTCGAGTTTACTTCCTTGCGACCATTGCCTTAGCCTTTATTTTTATTTTTCTTGGAATTTTGGACCAAAACCAACATTCATTACATGTCATCTTTTTTGAGCTGATTTCTTCTTTTTCTACGGTTGGATTTAGTTTGAATTTAACATCTCAATTGGGAGACATTGAAAAGGTATTTTATGCTGCTGTGATGTATGTAGGGAGAGTGGGAATCTTTACGGTTCTGATCGCTGCCACTGGTCACTCTGGGGTGCCTAAAATGGGAACTGTTGACGATGGTGTGAAAATCCAAGTCGGCTAGAATCGTGATAAAAATCAGTTTTAGTATTTTAAGGAAAATCCAAACTTGGTATTTGTGAAATTACGCATTCGAGATTTATTGTTTTCAACCTGGAAGAATCCTGTTTTAAGTCCTTCTGAACTTGACTTAGAGAAACAAAAGGATTCTCAAAAAAAAACGTTATCATCAATCGAGTCTCGTTTGGAATCCATAGAACTCCTTTTGTCGAGCGACAAATGGGATGATACAAAACTTCTTTTTCGTTACCTAACTTATGATTTAGTTAATTTCCAATTACAAAGAACAAATCAAAAAGAAATTCCATTTGGGGCAAGTCTCTCTAATTTTTCCATTCCTGAATCGGATAAAAAATTCAAACCATTTCGATTTTTGGAGTTTTTTGAAAAACTGGCAGAACTTTCTAGTAAAGAGTTAGATGAATATTTTTCATCAGCCTTAGATACATACGAATACCTATTAGATGAAACCAAAAAAGACTTTAGTGTGCGTTATGTGACTGCTTTAGATTCGTTTCAATTGGTCAGAAAGATTCGTATCATTTTATTTACCTCTATCATTGTTTTGAGTTTTCTCGGATTTTTTTATTACCAGTACAAATATCCTGTATTTAAGGATCAATCCATACGACTCTATACCTTTGTCAGTAAAGAGAAACCTGGAACTTCTGAAGAAAGGATGGTTGTATTACCAGTCCTAAAAAAAGACATAGGGGACTGGGTGGAATTTCAATTCGCACTTACCGAATCTATGTCAAATTTTGGCGGTCTTAGAATTGATCCTTTAGAACAAAGAGGGATTCGATTTGTTTTGGATCAGATCAGTATCTTGGATTCGAAGGGAAAGGAAATCTATTCTAAAAAAATTGTCGTGAGTCCAAATTTGTTACCAGAAGATTACCAAGATTTTTTGAAAATTATCGATATCAAAACTGCTGGTAAACAATCACCTGGTGAGATTGTGGAAATGATTACAACAGGATCTGATCCGCAAATTCAATTGGTATTCCCAACTCTAAATGATGCCAAAACCATTAAGTTCAAAATGAAATACATTGAAGCCCATAAAGTGAAGAAAAAATGATCTACTTATACCTCAAATTAATGCGAGTTCCTCAATGGATCAAAAATGTGATCCTATTTGCTGGACTAATTTTTTCAAAAAAGATTTTTGAACTCCCTTCACTGACAAAAGTTTGTTTGGCCTTTTTTTGTTTTTCCCTTGTGGCAAGCTGCCAATATGTTTTTAACGATTTTTTGGATCAAAAAGAAGATGCAAAACATCCAGAGAAAAAACATAGACCGCTTGCCAGTGGGGAATTGGATTCTGGAATTGCTCTCGCCATTACGGGAATCATACTTCCTGTAGCGCTCATTGGTGCTTATAAACTTTCCCCAGTTTTCTTTTACCTCACTATCTTTTATCTTCTTTTTAATATGTTATATAGCAAAGTTTTAAAACATATTGTGATTTTGGATGTGATGAGTATCTCCATTGGATTTGTGTTACGTGCCATTGCGGGTGCCGTTGTCATTGGAGTTGAGTTTTCACATTGGTTATTGCTTTGTACTTTTATGTTGGCTCTGTTTTGGGGATTTTCCAAACGCAGGGGAGAGATCAATATCCTGAAGACCGATGCTGGAAAACATCGAAAGATTTTAGAAGAGTATTCCATTGAGTTTTTAGATTTGATGATGGCTGTGGTTGCTACGCTAACGCTTGTTAGCTACGTTATGTATGCAGTCAGCCCAGAGACTGCCAAAAGTTTAGGAACACCTCATATGGTTTATACAGTACCAATTGTGGTTTATGCGATCTTTCGCTCTCTCTACATCATTTATATAAAGAACATGGGTCATAACCCAACCAAAGCCATTCTCACGGATGTCAGTGTTCTTGTTTCTGGATTCATTTGGTTACTTCTCATCTTATTTTTAATGTTTGGGAACATATCTGGCCAGCCACCAGTCTTACAATAGAGACTATGAAGATTTGGAAGCAATTACCGTATGGATGGAAGGTGGTCTCCGCCTTTGTTTTCTTTTTTTCGACCACCCTTTGTTTTGCTTATTTTAAGGGTAGGGACACAAAACCGGGTGTCCCGATTGAGATTCTGGCCACTACTCCTACGGAGGCAAATTCTTGGAAAGGGCATTCCAAGGTTGTTTATTTCTGGGCCACCTGGTGCACCATCTGTAAGGCTTACTCTCCCATTTTAGAGGCCAATTTAAGTTTCCTGCCCAAATCTACCATCTTCCTTTCCGTTCTGGAAGCTGAAGATTCGGAAGAAACCAAAGACATCATGACAAAACTCACACCAGATGCCAAACATCCGATTTATGCAGCTGATTATAGGATGTTAAAGGAATGGAGGATTTCTGCTTATCCTACAACGGTATTTTTGAATGAAGAGGGTAAGGTTGTATTTTCCGATACGGGAATCTTAAGCCCAATTGGGTTTTGGTTGCGTTCTTTTCTTTTGCGGTTCTTCTAAATTGTCGATGATATAACATGGATTCTTCCTTCAAACCCAAACCGCTTTTGAATAAGTCGGAACTCCGACAAATCAAACGCAGTAAAACTAGGGTAGAAGGAAAAAAAGTCATCACCGATGACGTAAAAAAACTCAAATCTCTCAAAGTCACACCAGAACTCAGTTTCCAAGAATCACTCGAGTACTACAAGGAACCGATCTGGATCGAATACTACATCCCAAAAGAATCTAGATTTGCCTTTGAAACCAAATATCTTTTTATCCTTCTTGTGGATCCCAAAGTCACAGAGGACCCTGCAGATGCTGAAAGAAAACGCGCCGTGGCCAATCGTGAAATCGTAGATGTTTTTGCTTATATGGAATCTCATCCAGAAGCCATAAGGCTTATTGAGGATTCCTATCATTCTACCATTTCCATGCATGAAACGGTTCATCATATTTTTAAAGCCTATAAAGAAACGGGTGCCACAGAAGATTTAAAAACGGCCTGTTATTTGACCGAGGCACTTTTAAAATACGAACCTACCATTGCTGGACTTACTTATTTCCGAGATTACGTAATTTATAATTTAAATTTTTTCATTCGCACACTCAATCGTTTGAAGATTGAATTTGCATTGGAAGATGCAACTGTATCATTACTCATCAAACGTAGGAATGAACTTTGGGAGTTAGAAAATCGTGTTGAAGACGAGGACTTTGATTTACTCGCCGCACTTTTTTTTGAACAAGCTTTTCCCAATCGTGGTGCTGGTGAACTTTCTAGTGATGATATGTTACTTTTTGAATGAAATCGAATCTTATATAAACCAATTAAATAAACCTAAAATATTTTTGATTTGTGGACCTGTTTCTGTAATGTTTTGAGAGATAGATTCGATCAATTGCATCGTGACTGGAATTTGTTTTTCTTGAAAGGTGAAACTAAGTTTAGAAACAGATTTTGAAGTTTCCTTGTAACCATTCCCTGTTTTGAATTCTTCTGTCAGTGGAAAACTTTCTAATAATACATTCCAAAAATCTGATTTAGAAACAAGCACTTCCGAAATGGTTCCAATTCCTGTTTTTAAATCACGATAGAGATGTTCTTTCATAAAGTCTTTGATCCCTAAGGACAAAAATTGTTTTTCACTTTTAAGTTTTGTGAGTCCAGAAACGACAGTTCTTGGATCAGAGATATCCCAATCTAAAATCAGAAAATGACAAGGTCCTGTTTGGATCCTTTTGACTAGGTATTCCATATTTCCTTCGGTGAATACAGTTTGACCCATTGCTTTTAAAAATACAGATAGGTGTTTGTCAAAGATGGGATCCTTTGTGTACACTACCCAAGTCAATTTTGACAAAGGTAAGGTTTTACAAGGGAAAGTATGGATTTCTGTGTATGATTTTTCCCATAATAGGGAAACTCCCATTTCTTTATAAATTTCTTTGTCTTCTTTTGTAAAATTACCACATAATACTGGTTCAATGCTCCAATCCAATAATTCTTTTGCGATCTCAGGTGTTGGTTTCGAAAAAAATCGAATGGAGTCTGGATGGTCTTTCCAAGTTTTCTGTGTACATTCTTTTACGACGAATCCTTGTACTTGTAACCATGCTATGATCAGGTTTTTTTCAAGCTCGGGAAGTTGTGTCAAAACAGCACCGAATAGAGAGTCCATTACGATTGTATTTTAGTTGACCCCCTGGGCTTGAAAGTCATTTTAAAAAGCATCTCCGATGAAGCTCCTTAAACGATACGCAAACCGTAGACTTTATGATCCAGAAACTAGCTCCACAATCACCTTAGAAGATGTGGCCAAGATGATCATCGGAGGAGAAGAAATTAAGGTCCAAGACAATATGACAGGAGAAGACATCACTCCTAAAATTTTGGGCCAAACCTTTCTCAAAGTCAGCCTCGGACAAAGAAACGAAGATTTTTCTAACTTTATGTTAACCTCTCTCATTCGTGAAACGGGACGAGATGTATCTGGACTTTTCGAACGACTGATTCTTGGTGGGATCGGTGCCAATTATCTAACCTCGGAACGTTTGGAAAAAATTGTTACCTCTATGGTGGAACTCGGAGAACTCAAAGAAGCTGATTTCAGTCACTACAGAGAGGATCTTTTACGCAAAATGGCCTCCCGAGCCAGCGAAAAGAAGGAACAAATCCAAAGAGATTTGGAAAAATTCAGCCAATCCATTTTGGTAGAAGACAAAGCTACCCTCGGGGATCTTTCCGAAAAATTAAAAGAAGTCGCAGAAAAATTAAAAGAAAATTAGCAGAAATCGGTTAGAATATGCGTCCCTACTAGGGAGGTTTTAGAATGATTCGAAAGTCTATTATTTATTTCTCTGTTCTCATTGTACCGGTGGTAGTCATCGCCGAAACGGGAGACAGGTTCTTTGAGATCCAACGCACCAGACTTTCTTCCTCCAATGTATTTGAAATTCGTGATGCTATAGATCAGCTTGCGTTTGTTAAATCCAATCAAGGAATCCGTGACATTATCTCAGCAATGGAAGGTTCTTCTGATTTTCCTGCAAGTCCGGGGAACGCACCGGCAGTGAAATTTTACGCGGCCCAGGCTCTCGGGAAAAAAGGGGAAAAAATTGCCGTTCCCCATTTGATTCAGGTTTATAAAAAGGAGTCAGCGAACATTCCGGAACACAATCCTCCTAAAAAACGAACTTGGAAGGATGGAGTGGCCGATCGTACTTCGGTCTCTAGTCCTTATTTTTACGAGGATGGTGAGATCCCGATTACCTTAGCATGTGGGGAAATCTTAAGAGCTCTTGGCTCCTTACCTTTGACTCCTGAATCGGAAACCACGATCAAATCAGCACTGACAAGTCCCAATTTTTATCTACGAAGTGCGGCTGCCGACGCTCTCTATTTTTCGGGGAAACGAGAATCACTCACAAGCTTACAAGAAGCCTTAGGTAAGGAGACAGTTCCTTATACAAAAATTTCAATTCTTTCGGCACTCGTTGGGTTGGAACGATTGCCCAATCAAAATTATAAAGCAGTTTTAGAATCACTCTTAGATAAAGATCCAGAGGTTCGGGCCAAAGCATCAGATGCACTCCGACGATTGGATTTTCGAATCTCGGCACCTTACTTAGAAAAGGTGATTCAGTCTGAGAATGATCCCAAGGTTTTAAAACAGATGAAATCTGATTATCAATTTTTGGTTTCTCTTCACACTCCTTAAGTTTTCTATTTTTCATTGTGGACAAATCCGCTTTTTCTCATAAAATGTGACAGAGCGGAGAAATTATGAAAATAAATAGCATTCTAGAAGCCATCGGAAATACACCTCACGTAAGACTGTCGCGACTTTTTGGAACCGACCATGAAGTTTATATGAAACTCGAAAGACAAAATCCAGGTGGATCCATCAAAGATCGGATTGCTCTTGCGATGATTGAAGAAGCAGAAAAATCAGGTAAATTAAAAAAGGATTCTTTTATTGTAGAACCAACTTCTGGAAACACAGGTATCGGTCTAGCTATGGTAGCAGCTGTTAAAGGATACTCGATCACTCTAGTGATGCCTGAACATATGTCTGTAGAAAGACGTAGGATTATGGCAGCTTATGGTGCTAAGTTTGAACTTACACCGAGAGAAAAAGGTATGCCAGGTGCTATTGCAAAAGCACAAGAAATTGTTGCTGCCAATCCTAATGCATGGATGCCACAACAGTTCGAAAACGAAGCTAACATTCAAGTCCATAGAGAAAAAACAGCAGAAGAAATCGCAAAAGATTTTCCAGATGGTTTAGACTATATCATTACAGGTGTAGGTACTGGTGGTCATATCACTGGATGTGCGGAAAATCTAAAGAAAAGATTTCCTAAACTAAAAGTATTTGCTGTAGAACCAGAAGGTTCTCCGGTTTTAAGTGGTGGTAAACCTGGACCTCATCCTCTCCAAGGGATTGGTGCAGGTTTTATTCCTAAAAACTGTAAAACAGAATTACTGGATGGAATCATTACTGTTGGTAAAGATGAAGCCTTTACAATGGCAGTTCTTGCGGCAAAAAAAGAAGGAATTTTTATTGGAACTTCTTCTGGTGCGAGTCTTGCTGCTGTATCTAAAAAACTAAAAGAAATTCCTGCAGGTTCTAAGGTTCTTACTTTCTGTTATGATACAGGAGAAAGATACTTATCTGTTGAAGGATTGTTTGTTTAGTAGGTTTTAACTATCACCAAACTTTTAATAGTCGAATCACCGACAAAAGCAACAACAATCGCATCTTATTTAGATAAAGATTGGGTTGTTGTTGCTACCAAGGGTCATATCAAAGACCTACCTGCCAAATCCTATGGGATTGATTTCCATAATTCTTTTGAACCCGAATATGAATGGTTAAAAGGCAAAAAATCTGCTTTTTCCGCCATTAAAACAAAAGCTAAATTAGCCTCCATCATCTATATTGCCAGTGACCCCGATCGAGAAGGTGAAATAATCGCCAAACATTGTTTTGATGAGCTCATTAAATTAAAAAAACCAATTTTCCGACTTCGATTAAAGGAAATCTCAAAAGAAGAGGTAAATCGTCAGATTGGGCTAAAGTCTGGGCTCGATTTGGCAGAAATAGAATCACAAATTGCGAGAAGGGTCGTGGACCGAATTTTTGGTTTTGAAGTTTCGCCAGATCTTTGGAAACAATTGAAAATTTCCTCGTTATCAGCGGGTCGTGTACAATCTACCGTTTTACATTGGATATGCGAAAGGGAAAAAGAAATCCAAAATTTTTCCAAAGAAATTTATTACCAATTGAAACTAAACGGATCTGTTTTGGGGGACGAGGTGAGCCTTGAATACCAAACGAAGGAAAAAATGGATTCAAAATCCATTCAAAATTTAGTTTCTGAATTAGGAATTTTTCCAGAACCAGCCCGCTTAAAAGAAATTTTATTATCCCAGATCAAAAAGAAAAATATCAAAAGAAACCCACCTCCCGCTTTTTCTACAGCCAGTTTACAAGAAACCAGTTCTCGGATTTTAGGATTTGATTCGAAAAAAACAATGAGACTGGCGCAAATGTTATTTGAAGGAAAACAAATTGGTTCAGGAGAAAGGGTTGGACTGATTACTTATATGCGTACAGATAGTACACGTGTTTCGGATTCCAAACGTGAATTAGGTGAAATATATTTAAAAAAACATTTCCCGGGTTTAGTGTCTGAAAGTCATACTCCCAAAAAACAAAAAAAGTATTCTCAAGATGCTCATGAAGCAGTCATTCCTATCAATCCCAATTATACTCCTGACTCGATATCATCTTATCTCTCTCCGGATGAAAAGAAACTTTATACTTTAATTTGGGAACGTTTTTTAGTTTCTCTAATGAAACCGGAATTGGGTGAAGAAACTATTTATGAATTCCAAAAAGACAAACATACCTTTTTTTATAAGAATGAATTCATTACTGATCCAGGGTTTAAAGTTTTTGGAAAAGGGGAGAAGAAAAAAAACTTTAAGAGGTTTGATTGGAAGGTGGGAGATAGTTTTTTATACAATTCTCATTCCATTGAAGAAAAACAAACAGAACCTCCCGTACGTTACACAGGAGGTAAACTTGTACAGAAGATGGAAGATACAGGAGTGGGGCGGCCATCTACTTATGCAAGTATCATTGAAACCTTAAAAACTAGGAAATACATTGTGGAATACCATAAGTCCATTGGCCCAACAGCTCTTGGAATGATAGTGGATGAATATCTTTTTCTTAATTTTCAAGAGATGATTGGTGAATCTTTCACCAAAGACTTAGAAAACAAGTTAGACCAAATCACCGCAGATAAATCATCGCGTATCAGTCTGATCCAAAATTTTTATGATAGTTTACTTGGTTTGTTACGAACACCAAGAAAAAAATATACGATTGCTGGAAGAAAACATTCAAAATACAAAGAAGAAACTCTCCCTGGTTCGTTCGAAAAACCCAACCCAAATCGTTCCGCGAAAATAAAAGCCTCTACAACTAGAATTTCCATTCCCTTAGAGCAAACAAACGCAAAAACTTGTCCAGTTTGTAAGGAAGGTGTAGTAAAAACGAAATTAGGTAAAAACGGAAAAACCATTTATTTTTGTTCCCGTTACCCACATTGTGACTACATCACCTATGAACCATAAACAAAAGAAAACTCTGATCCTTGTGAATTTAGGTGGTCCAAGAACCAAGGATGAAATTGAAGTTTTTTTAACGGATCTATTTACAGATCCTTTTGTTTTTGATTTACCTCTACCGGAATTCGTTCGTTTGCCTCTCGCTCGTTTCATTGCTAAAAAAAGAACTCCTAAAGTTACAAAGATATATGAATCAATGGGATTTGGTGGCGGTTCACCTTTGGTTGCAGAAACAGAAAAACAAGCAAAATCATTAGAAAAACTTCTGAATACAAAAAGCTCTATTCAGTGGACGGTAAAAGTGGCTATGACTTGTGGTTTCCCGCATATTAGAGAGCCTGAGTTTGGGAAACCTGGCCCTGATACTATTTATTTACCCCTATACCCGCAGTACTCTCGTTCTACGGTGCTCTCTACGTTAAATCATTTGGAAAAAAAATTTAAAGAATGTCCTGTCGGAAGTGGTGGTTTTATACCCAGCTTTGCTTCTGATTCAGAGTTTCACCAAATCACTGCTAGGTTTATTTCTGAGTTTTTTACTGGTTTATTAAGAAAAGAAGATTTTTTGCATTTTCCCAAAGAAAAACCGGCAATCCATTGGAAAGAGTCTGATTTGGTTTTTTCGGCTCATGGGGTTCCTATGCGACTCATTCGAAAGGGTGATCGCTATATGCAGGAAATTGAATCCTCCGTATTGGGTATCACAAACGAGTTACGAAAACTTGGTTATCAAGGGAACGCTCACATCTCTTATCAAAGTAAGGTGGGGCCAGCAAAATGGACAGAACCAAGTTCCTTGTCTATGATTGAATCACTTTCGAAAGAGGGAAAATCGATCCTTGTGTATCCAATTAGTTTTGTGAGTGATCATTTGGAAACCTTAGAAGAAATTGGCGAGCAGTTTAAAACTTTAGCGTTGGAATCAGGTGCCAAATCTTTTACTAGAATTCCTGCTTTGGGGATTTATCCTCCATTTATGGAATTTTTAGTAAAAAAGGTCACCCAAGGAGATACTCTCATCCGTCATTGTCAATGTAAGGAAATGGGAGGGGAATCACTCTCTACTTGTCGATTCAAATAAAGACCGTAGTCCAATCCCTTTGCGGTAGTTCCCAAAAAAACGAATGTCGATTCCCTGTGATAAAAAATTAGATTCCAAAAGATCTAAAGACTCGTTAAATTCAAATAAAGTCCTATCATAAGCGGGAAAAACTCCTGTCCATGATGTTACATACACTGCTTTGGGTGATTCTAATTTTCCTGTAATTTGTTTTCTATCAGTTTCTAAAATTGATTCCCAGGAAATAGTTTCGTTTTCTCTCGCTACATTTGGATAAATCCAAGTCTCAGAATGTAGGCCTTCCGTAGCTCGATTAGAGAAGATATCTGAATTGGATAAAACTCCTAGAGCTCGAATCCCTTCATTTTTAGCAAAAAGGATTCCGAAACATGATTTCTTTGTTAGGTGAGAGTGGCTGAAGCGGGTGATGGTTGTAATGGAAAGTAAGTTAGGGAGTTTTTCCTTTTCTATTTTGTCTTTAAGTAAATGAATTAGATTTTTTAACGAAATAGAAAATCTGATTTTTCCTTTCAGTTTCAGTATTTCATCCAAACTTTCAAACTGGAAGTTTGTTTTGATTTGTATTTTTGGTTCTAGATACCGAACTAAGTGATTTACTAAATCACCCATTCCTCCTGAAAAGGAAACAGTTCCATAAGACTTCTTTTTGTTTTTCTTTATTTCTTGGAGGATCGTAGTATTCCCCAAACCTTCCCATTTGGAAAAGATGGATTCTGCTTGCAAAGCATTGAGTCTTGTTCCGTAAACTCCACCGATTGCTGGTTCAATGATATTTTTTGTGACCGAAATTCCAAACGTTTTGTTTGCCCAGATTTCCAAGTTTTCTTTTTCATTGAACCGTATTTTTTTAAATCCAACAGTTAATAGAAGTTTAACTCCTGTTAAGATAGAAATAGGAAGTCTGGAAAGTTTTTGATCCACCCAAAAGTAACGTCTTCTTGCAGCTTTGTTTGGGAAAAGAGGTATGAGTCCAATCTCATCTAACATAGATTTTATTTCATCTGTCAGTAAAACTCCGTTGGCAGCTAATTCAACAAGACCTTCCTCTACAGTTTTTGTTCCAATCACCCCGCCCAATTTATCTTTCTGTTCATATAAAATCACAGAGTCGCCACGTTTTGTGTGGTGATAGGCAAGGAAGAGTCCAGTGATTCCCCCGCCAATGATATGGACTGGTTCCCTCATATTGCTTTTGAAAATACTGGTTTTGTTGGTTGGTTCAGTTGCAATTTTTCATCGAAAGCCATCGCGATAATTCTAAGGAATGGTTTTCCTGATTCCGTGACGATAAGATCATCCCCTTGCCAATGAACCAACTGATCCGATTCCATTTCTTGTAAAAAATGATAAACATGGGATTTCATATCGGTAGGAACATTCACTTGCCAAGAGGTCATTAAATCTAAAATTAATTGTTTTCGAATTTGGTCAGACTCGGAAAGTTTATGACCACGTAGGATGGGGATGACCCCATCTAAAATAGATTTACGATATTTCATTTCTAGTTTTTGGTTTTGGAAGAATATATCTGGTGTCTCAGAGATGGAAGAGGATCCAAGTCCTAACATCACATCTGTTTTGGATTCACTATACCCCATAAAATTTCTATGGAGTTTTTTCTGGTTAAAAGCTTTCCAAAGTTTGTCATGAGGGAGCGCAAAGTGATCCATTCCAATTTCTCTGTATCCTTCTTTTTCTAATAAACTCCTTCCGATTTCGTACAATTCTCGTTTTATGGTAGGTTCGGGTAGGTCTTTCTCTGTAAATAGTCTATGTGATGCTTTGATCCATGGTACATGTGCGTATGAATAAAAAGCAATTCGATCCGGTTTTAATTCCAAAGTCCGTTCAATAGAATATTTCATTGAATCCAAAGTTTGTTTGGGTAAACCGTAGATCAGGTCAAAGTTTATAGAATCAAATCCTAGTGCTCTTGCTTCTAGGGTAATGTTTTCTGTAAGTTCAAATGGTTGGATGCGGTTGACGAGCCTTTGGACTTCTGGATCAAAGTCTTGAACTCCTAAACTAATCCTTCGAAACCCAAGTTTTTGCAAAAGTTTTAGTTGAGAAACTCGAGTTCGTCTTGGATCTACTTCAATTGAATACTGAGGATCATCCGATGGATTTAATTTATTTAAAATAAATTCAATTGTAGATTGTAAGTGATAATCAGAAAGGTAAGTAGGACTTCCGCCACCTAAGTGGAGTTCACTTAAATTTTTTCCATTAAGAGCAGAGATCTTTTCTGTATAAAGTTGTAATTCGTTTTTAAGTGCGGCTACATAAGGTTCTTCGACTGTATGGTTTTTTGTAATGGAAGTGTTACAACCACAAAACGTACAGAGTGTTTCGCAGAATGGAATATGAAGGTATATCGCTAGTTTAGAATCTTTCGGCGAAAGATGAGTTTCTAGAGATTGGATGCACTCTTCTAGTGTTGGTGAGTCTGTCCAATAGGGAACTGTCGGATAACTGGTATACCTTGGTGCGGGAATATCGTATTTTTCGAGTAGGTGTTTCATTCGCTAAATACCTTTCTTGTTTCATCAATGAGTAAGTGGACGGATTCTTCTGGAGTAAACTGCAAAACTCCGTGACCGAGACCAGCAACCCATCCTATTCTTTCTTCTGGATTTAAATCTTTTATTGGTAAAAGATATTCTCTAATTTTCCGTTTGAGTGTCGCTTGGTCCGCGAACAAAAGTTCTTGGTCGAAATTGCCTTGGATGAATCCTTTTCCTCCAAACGTTTTTAATGTTTCTTGGATAGAAAAACGATGGTCGACTCCAAAACCTGCTAAGTTTTGAATTTTGTGAATTTGTTTGACTTGTTCTTCAGTGGAAGTTTTGGCATAATAACCAATTTGGTTTGGAAAAGATTTCGTAAATTCTGTCATGGGTTCTACAACATAACGATGGAAGTTGTAAGGATCTAACATTCCCGCAGCAGTGTCGAAGATCATCACTACTTCAGCGCCACCTTCCAGTTGTAAGTTTATGTTTTCTTTTATAAGGGGAACTAAAGTGGAATAAAATTTATCCACAAAACTTTGATTTGTTTTGATAAAAGATAAGTTGCCATCATGTTTGCCGATACTCGCATAAGTCATTAAGGTAAAAGGGCCACCGACAAAACCAATAAGAGAAACATCTTTTGGTAAAACTTCTCTTGTGCGAATCACTGCGTCTTTTTGAAATCTAAGCCCTTCAATTGCTTCATCTACTGGTTTTAACTTTAATAAATCTTTTTCTGCTGTAAGCGAGAATGAGAGCTTGGGGCCTGGATCATACGTTAAACCCATACCAAGAGCTTCTAAAGGAAAAAGAAGGTCGGAAAATAAAATACTTACATCGAACCCAAATTCTTTCACAGGTCCAAGTGCGACTTCGGCAGCTAGTTCTGGTTGTTTGCACAATTCCATAAAACTATAAGTTTCTTTTAAGTTACGATAATGGGAGTGGTATCTTCCTGCTTGGCGCATAAACCAAATCGGAGGAATATTTTGTGGGATTAGTTTTAAGGCATTAGAAAATCTTTCATTCCTGAATTGAGTGGTGATCATTATTTTTCCTTTAATGCCTGTTTGGTTTTATTTAGTGTAGCTTCTATGATTTCATCACTATGAACAGTAGATAAAAAACCTACTTCATATCCACTGGGTGCCAGATAAACTCCTTGTTTTAAGAGTTTATGAAAGAAAACGGCGAAATTCTTTTTATGATCACTCGGAATATCTGTGATGGTTCGAACCTTTTCTTTGGTTTTTCCTTTGAGCCAAAAAAGACTTCCGAAAGTTACCGCTTCCCAACCATCATCTCCAGATTCTTTTAAAAGATTTAAAATCCCGGATGTAAGTTTTTTTGTTTTTGTTTCCAATTCAGGATAAGGATTTTCATTCCAGGCTTTTGTGAGTGTTCTTAGACCAGCTCGCATTCCGATGGGGTTTGCAGATAAAGTCCCTGCTTGGTAAACGGGGCCACTTGGTGCTACCAAATCCATTAGTTCTTTTTTTCCCGCGTAAGCTCCTACCGGGAAACCACCACCGATGATTTTTCCATAACAAACAAGATCGGGAACAATTCCAGTGAGTCCCGCCATTCCTTGGAAAGAAACTCTGAAACCAGAAATCACTTCATCGAACAAAAGTAAGGTGCCGTATTTGGTTGTCAGTTCTCGACATTTTTTTAAGAATTCGATTCTTTGTGGAAGAAGACCGTAATTTGCAGGAATGGGTTCAATAATAAGACAAGCGATTTCTTTTCCATGTTCTTGGAATAGAGTTTCGAGTGCCGTTTCATCATCTAACGGTAGTACGAGGGTGTTTTGAATGATTTCTGGGCCAATTCCTTTGCTATCGCTGGAACTTTCTCCTGCTAGGCCAGATCCGGCTCTGACTAGTAACTGGTCTAAATGACCATGATAACATCCATCAAATTTTAAAATTTTACTCCGACCGGTTGCCGCTCTTGCCACACGAAGGGCACTCATCACTGCTTCTGTGCCTGAGTTTACAAATCGAATTTTTTCAGCCCAAGGAATACGACTTGTGATAAACTCTGCAAGTTCTAATGAATAAGGTTCACAAGCTCCAAAGGACCAAGCCCTTCTGACGGTATCTTCCACAACTTCTTGGATTTCAGGATGTCTATGACCAAAGAGGAGAGGGCCAAAACTAAGGCAATAGTCGATATATTCTTTTCCTTCAACTGACTTTAGATAGGCGCCATTTGCTTCGCTAAAAAAAACAGGAGTGCCTCCGACGGAAGCGAAGGAACGAACGGGGCTATGAACCCCACCGGGAACAACATTTTTAGACCTTTGAAATAGTTCTTCAGAATTCATGAATACAACCTTTGTGCTAGCCTTGCGCCATAAGTGATTAGATAAGAAGACCCAGCCCTTCGGAATACATCCCAGGTTTCTTTTAGGCCTTCTTCGAAATTTAAAAAACCTTCGTTTGCTAAATAAACAAGACTAGCGTATTCTCCACTCACTTGGTATGCACCAGTAGGAAGTCCTGTTTTCTCTTTGATAGGTCCAATGAGATCAATCGCCGTCATTCCTGGTTTTACCATCAGTAAGTCAGCACCTTCTTCTTTATCTCGAATGGATGTATGAATGGCAGTATCACGATCGCGAACATCCAGTTGGTATCCACTTCTGTCTCCGAATTGAGGAGCAGAATCGGCAGCACCTCGGAATGGACCATAAAAATTACTTTTGAACTTTGTCGAATAACTCATGATAGGTACCATCGTGTGACCATTGGCATCCAGAATTTTTCTATGAGAACCAACGCGGCCATCCATCATATCACTTGGCGCAATTCCATCTGCTCCAGCATCTGCATAAATGAGAGCAAGATCAGAAAGACGTTTGAGGGTGAGTTCCAAGTCGATGGTTCCCGATTTATGGAAATGACAACAGTGTCCAGTGGTTGTCACGGAACAAATGCAAGTATCCAACCAGAGAAACATGTTAGGGAATTTCTTTTTGATAGCGCTGATATTGGAATGATAAAAATCTTTTGGGAAACTTGTATCAGACTTATCTTTCGGTACCATGAATAATAGAAATTGAGTCACTCCTGCATTCAAATCGGATTCAATTTGATGGAAGATGGACTCATTTGTATCGCGGAAAACATTTGGTAATCCCTTGATTGGTTCTTTGTCAGTGGTTCCTTCCGTTAGGAAAAGTGGTTGGACCATTTTTTTTACATTCAAGGATTCTGTTTCCCCAAGGTTTCTTAAATATTGATTGGAACGTAATCGAAGTGTTTGTTTTTTCATGGCTTTATATACCTTTCTACCCAGGAATCAAAAGATAATGAGACAAAAACTCTAGTTTTGGCTGCCTCTTCTCCTATCACCTGTTTGATTTTTTTGAATGTGGAGCCCGGGCCAACAAAGTGAATGACATCTAATAACTCAGGGAACCGCTTTGTTACAATGTCAAACTCGGAACCACTACGCCAATATGCGACTTTGATGTTCGAAGTATCAAACGGAACTGGAATTTCAGGAGCCGAAACAAAATACGTAGAGATTACCGGATAGATACTATTTTGTTTATCTGAATCAACATGTGTGAGTTTGACAAATTTTGTTTTTCTCCCCAGTAGAGTATCGATTAAAGGTGGTTCACTTTCACCTAATCCATCACAGGTGCCATTAACCCAGAACCCTCTTAGTGCTAGATCCTTCCATGTGGATAATCCTGCAGACCATAAAATTTGGTTTGTTGGATTTACTGATAAGTCTAAGGGGAATGCATACCCACGAGAAACAAACACATCTACATCTTTTGGGATTGTATAAGTAAGTCGTTCTCTTTGCCTTGCCGCCATTTTCGCGTTTGGTGGCCATGTTTCATTTTTGTTAAAACTGAAATTTGGAATTCCTGATAATTCTTTTGAGAAGAGGGTTTTTCCGTCTTCTGTTTCCCCGCGAATAAAAGTGATTTGTCCATAATCTCTTGTTAAAACGGAAACTCCAATTTTTTGATGACATCCACCACCATACTGAGATAAAATATTTCTTTCTTGGGTTGCGGTGTTCTCTGCATTTTTGTTAGTAATTTCTCTAAGTAAGGA
The DNA here is from genome assembly GCF_002812125.1 of Leptospira brenneri. Classification (NCBI taxonomy): domain Bacteria; kingdom Pseudomonadati; phylum Spirochaetota; class Leptospiria; order Leptospirales; family Leptospiraceae; genus Leptospira; species Leptospira brenneri. The sequence goes on along the minus strand of NZ_NPDQ01000009.1, from coordinate 35,601 downwards.
TTCTAAATGTTTGTCCTCTTTTCGAATTTCTGCACAGAGTGCTCCTTGTGCTGGTGCACTAGGAAAAATCGAAGATGGCATGACCATAAATAGTGAAAGATTGATGGTTTCCCTGATTAATTGTTTTACTTCTTTTAATTCTGGAATTTGATTTTCTTCATCATCGAAACTTAAAATACGATCTAAGGCAGCTTTCGCTACTAATATTCCACCGTTCTCATGTTCTAAATACTTACGAAGTCTCGTTTGTATGTTTCCTCGAACAGATTCAATTTTAACCTGAAAGGAATTGATCGGAGTTGGGAAATATGATTTTACGAAATCTTTGATATGGTGTTCTCTTCTCGGGGAAGAAGTGAGAATAGTAATTTCGGTTGGTGCTGCTATCCATTTATTTCTTTTGAATAACAAAACATCGCGAACGTCTTCTCGTTCTAAGATGGGAACAAGAATAGTATCTTTACGTTCCCTTAAATCCATATCTTTCCAAGAATGAATGACAATGTCGATTTTATGACTGAGTAAGTCTTCCTGAAGGTCTTTCGTAAAGATTCCTTGGCCAGCAAATTGCCAAAGTGGTGTTTTTAGATCTTTATCACCTGCTGATTCTCTAAATACTGTTTGGAATACTTTTGATTTGTTTTTTTCTTGGAGGGCTTTGGTTACAGAAAGAATTTGAATTCGAGAAAGAAGTGAGGACCTTCCTCCGATTTTTATAATATCAGACAAGTAAATCTTCCCATCCATTCATAATATGTATTTGTTCCTCCTCTCGTTCCCTTGTGAGCTCTGTGAGAAAGTATTGTAAATCCATCTTTACTGATTGGATTTGTTCATCTGTTTCCTTCAGATCAATTAGAATTTTTGAAAGAGGTGTATAGTTTTTGTAATGATGATTGTTCGAAGTCATTTCTCTAAAATCTAAAATAAAGGAAGAACTTTCAATCATCGATTCCCAGTTGAATGGTAGAAAACTGGAAGCGATGACAATGGCTTCTTCACCTGGTTTATAATCTTCCCAATGATAAGTCGTGATGGGGAATTCTTTTTGCAATTCTGACATTCTTGTATGGTCACGGCCAACGAGATTGACATTCCTCCCTTTGGTAACTAAGTAAGGAAGAACGGAAGTGGCAAGTTTTCCTGTCCCTAAAAGGGTAACTGATTTTTGGTTTTGCAAATAAGAATCTGCAATGCTACCATAAGTTTGTCTCCCAATTCCTGTTAAATACTTGGAACGAATTTGTTTGGTATGTTCTAAAATCTGATCTCGTAGCCTTAGTAGAGAAAGGGAAAATGTAGAGTCAGTTAACTTTTCTTCTCTAAAGCGATCTCGGAACTGTGCTTGGATTTCTGATTCTCCGAAAAGTTTGGATCTGAGACCGGAAACGACTTCTAAAAGAAAACGATAAGCTTCATAACCACGAAATACTTCGTATCCTTTATAAAATCTTTCAGATTCCGAAATGGGAAATATGCGGTTGTCACTAAAAGCGATGGATCTTTGGCATGTTTGCCATAACTCCAGACTATTATCGTCTAAAGGTTTTACTATGAGATCATTTGAATGTAAAAGAATCAGGTTCGACCACATAATTTTATTCTACCAAATACAAAGTTCCAACTGTCACAAGATTGTCAGTCGCTAAAAAAATAAAATATGATATTGAAACTAAGTCTCAATTAATAAGGAATGGTTTATGATGAACGAAAAAAATTGGAAAGAAAAACTCACTCCCTTACAATACCAAGTCACCAGAGAAAAAGGCACCGAACGGCCGTTTACTGGTGAGTATTATGAACATAAAGAGAAAGGAACATATCTTTGTGTTTGTTGTGGAGAGGCCTTGTTTTCATCTCAAGCTAAGTATGATTCTGGTAGTGGTTGGCCTAGTTACTATGAGCCAGTTAAAAAAGAAGCTGTAGCAACAGAGTCAGATCAAAGTCATGGAATGGTAAGAACAGAAATCCATTGTCAAAACTGCGGAGCACATCTTGGTCATGTGTTTCCAGATGGACCAAAACCTACTGGATTACGTTATTGTGTGAACTCCGCATCTTTGAAATTTCAAAAGGAATAAATGGATCCCTTTTAAAGGAAGAAGTTATGATTCAGAGATATCCCATTAGAGTTTTTTTTGAAAGTGTAAGTCTGTTATAACTAAGTTTGTAAATGTGATTCCCTTACATAAGTTATTGCAATTAAAGTTCGAGAGGATGTTACCAACTTTAGTCAGTTAGCTTTTTGGGATATTGGCTTACTTTGGTCAGTGGTAAGGCGTTGTCAAAGGTAAGGCGTTGTCAAAGGTAAGGCGTTGTCAAAGGTAAGGCGTTGTCAAAGGTAAGGCGTTGTCAAAGGTAAGGCGTTGTCAAAGGTAAGGCGTTGTCAAAGGTAAGGCGTTGTCAAAGGTAAGGCGCGCGAAATTTCTACTAGCTAGAAAAAGTAAGTCACTTACTCTTTCAACCAGGATACTTCCAGGCAACCTTCCGGTTTTCTGCTATCGGGAACTACAGCACGATCCAGGGCAACCGCGCCCAAGTTGAGTCCGATTCGGAGAGCAATCCTTTTGGCTAAGTGAGAGTATTGGTTGGCTTCACAACGGTTGCCCAGTCTCGATTCTAATTTAGAAATTTGTAAAAGTAAGCTAGCATTTCCCTCAGACTCTTTCATCCCAATTGCATGTTTGAGTTGGATGGCTTTTTTTAGATCCTCTCTAGCAGAGATGAGGTCGTTTGATTCCATTTTTTGAATCGCTCTCTCTTCCAGTCCCGTAATGACGGAAGGAATTCTAGACAACCTCGTGTTCCGCAAGATGTCTTCGGCAGATTCCTCAAAGATTGGATTTGCATGCAAACCAAAAGAAATGATGAATAATATAGCAGTTTGGTATTTGGTCATACAATCTAAGCCTCGCAGACTTTCTCGACTTATAGAATGCATAATTTGTGCCAAATACGATAAAATACTCATAGACGATTTCGATACTGACTTTCTAATGAAACTGACTCTGGCCGAGCGATCGCCTTTTTCCTTTCTTCTGGAAGGAGAGGGGAGGAAAGTCCGGACACTAGGGGACAATCGGACCGAGTAACACTTGGGCTGTTAGATTCCAGAAATGGAACTAATAGACGGAAAGTGCAACAGAAAGTATACCGCCTACTTCGGTAGGTAAGGGTGAAATGGTGGAGTAAGAGCCCACCGCTCTATTTGTAAAAGTAGAGGCGGGTAAACCCTCCGATGTGCAATCTCAAGTAAACAACCGTTATGAGTTTGTCCCGCCAGGTTGTGGGTAGAGAGCATTAGATAAATGATCGCATAAAACAGAATCCGGCTTACGGGCCAGAGTCACCTTTTTTTAGAATACCTTGAATTACCTCTTCTTCGTTAGGTGAGTAGAATACACAAACAAGGCTCCTGATTTTTAGAATTGTTTCTGCTAGACTGTTTCTAGTTTCTGTTTGATTCCAGTTTTCAAAACCAATGATGATCCCACATGTTTCTTCCATCCCCGCAAATTCTTTGTAAGAATAGTTTCTCATTCCGTTTTCATCTAGAAATTGTTTTAATCCATTTTGTGAGGCAAACTCTTCCGACTTGTAAATCACAACAATTTCATCGTTAACTACTTCTAAAACTTTTTTAGCATAACCATAACACCATCGTATTTGGTCTGTTATGTCATCGTCTACTTTTATGAATTGAATATCAGAAAAATTGGTTAGGGTAGGTGATTCGGAAAAGTCTGAGAGTAGGGCATTTGCCAAATGAACAATTTCAGGAGAGTTTCTTATGTTTCGAGTGATGTCCCAGATATGAACAGGTAATGAATTCCAATAATTGAGCAAATCTGATTTCGAATATTTGAACCGTCTGGAAATAAACAGAATCCAATTTTTATTTTCCCAAAAGAATTTTGAGAGATATAAAAAAACTTCATTCTCTGGTAATTGATCGATGATGTCTTCGATTCCATCAGCGATGAGAAGATCCATGTGGTTATGATCTAGTTCGTTTAGATTTGAGATGAGTTCAATATTTGTTTTTTCTGGGATGTTGGCCAATTCCTCTTTCCAAATCTCATAAAGAGCCTTTGCTCCTTGCCATAATAAAACTTTTTTACCGGCTCGTGCATTTTGTAGAGCTAACTCTCCGGCCAGGATCGATTTTCCAGAACCCGTACTTCCAAATACTAAGTTATGTGGGTAATGATTGATTCCTTCCACCAACTCAAACTGTTCTTTTGTGAAAAATAATAAATTCTCTTCTTCCTTTTCTTTTTGTGAGCGGAAAGTTTGAAAGAAGTTGAGATTTTTTTTAATGATTTCGTGTGCTTTTAGCAAAACAGATTCCGGTAATGGTTCTCTGTTCTGTTGTTGGAGAATGGTTTCCAAGATGGAGTTTAAATCAATATCATCTTTTAGTTCCTTACCTCCAAATACAAAAAGATGTTTATCATTAGGTAAATGAAATTCCTTTCTTTCATTTTTTAAAAAGAAAACAGCACTATCATAATAATCTTCCGGAAATAAATCAGTTAAGTTGTTATGGTTTTTAAAAAATTCTCTAACTAAATCTCTTTGGGTCACCACTTGTTCAATGGGGTTAGAATAAGATTTGCCTTCCACTGATTTCCAATCTCTTTCTCGAACATTATAAAATTCCCATTCGCCTTTTCGTTGCCTCCACCTTCCATTCTTTAATTCGATGGTGATCACTCCATAGGGTGAGATCACAAGAAAGTCGATTTCTCGCATTGGAACATCGGGAGTGATGAGGGTTATGGAATAATAGATATTACAATGAATGCGAATTTCCTTAGAAAAACGGGTATAAAAATGGGATTCGAGCGAAATATCTTTCGCTTTTCCGTGAAACTGTTTTGGATAAATCATTTTTTAGTTCTTTAATCTTACCACAAATGATTCCATTGGCGATATGAAACTGATCTCACTCTCCTTTTTTTTCTGTTTATTGTTTTCTGCCTGTGCTGGTGGAAATATTAAAATAAAAATCAAACCTGATCTTTCCGGCGATTTGGTTTTGTATCAGAAAAAAATTACTAAAAAAACTTCTGGTTTGTTTTTTGGATCAGGACTTGTTCCTGTCGGAGAACTTGAAATCAGCATCAAGGAAAGAGCCTATCAATTTAAAAATTATACTCATATCCTTCCTCCAGGATTTCGGTTTATCGAATTTACAGAAGATCAAATTCACGAAATCCAACTGGTTGTGGACACTAGTAAATCTTCTCCACTTCTTTTGGCATTGGAAATTAATAAGGATGAAATTAATTCTATTCTAACGGAAGCAAAACTTCGCGATGATCTACTTAGGTTCAATACTCTTGTGGAGTTCATTCAATTTGAGATTCAGTTCCCTTTCCCTATCAAAAAAGTGAAATTTGCAGAACCAAGAACGCCTGGTGAATGGACAGCTAGGTTGGATAGTAATGAGAAGATGATTGTGAATATTCCTTTACATTCGGTTTGGTCCAACGAACACCAAATCACAACGATTCAAATTTATCCAGATTCGAATTAGGATTTACGAAAATATTTTGAATTTAAGTTTTGTATAATTTCCTTTAAAGCGAGTCTTCTTTCTTTTTCGCTCGGAAGGATTTCTTTTAAGTTCCTACGCATTTCAAAAAGAGTTTCCATTAACTCATGGTCCTCTTCTGGGATGGTTTCTTCAAAAAGTTTCCGTAAAGTAGAGGAAACACCGGCAAACTTTCCATCGGTGGATATCGCAAATTGAATTGGTCCGATTGTTACTGATGAAGATGAATAGAAGTCACAATTTTTGGGATCATCAACCGAATTGACCCAAATTCCTTTTGCCTTTGCAAGGGTCCGGAATTTTTGATTTGTTTCGGGGTCATTCGTACCTAAAAAAATAATATCGCGATGGTTCAGATCTTCTTCTTTAACGGCACGTTCTTCTGTGATGATGTTTGGATACTTAATTAAAAAAGTTTTTACTTCAGCATTAAAATGAATCGAGATGATATGGATTTTGGCACCAGTAAATTCAAGTCCCAAAAGTTTTTCTAAACAAGCATTCCCTCCACCAACAATTAGAATATTTTTATTTTCTAAATTTAAGAAGATGGGATATTTTTTATAATTCATTGGAAATGAGATTTTGTGATTTTTTGCCTCGGAGTTTTTCTTCGCGTTTCAAAAGAGGGCGGATCACTTCTCCCACATAAAAGATTCCTGGACCAGCGGAATGTTTAATGATTCCAGCCAAGGCAGTTTCTCCTAGAGTGGATGTTGTATAAACGGGATTTCCATTTCCCACTTTTTCTGCTAGAACCACTGGAGTTGATTCTTTGATTCCTTTACGAATTAACGTTTCTGCAAGTTCCTTTGTTTTTTTACTTCCCATCAGGATGGCAATGGTGCCTAAAAAATTTTCCATCCCGATCCAACTGCGTTCGTCTTCTAAAATGGTATGACCATCGAGGATGATGATTTGTCTGGATATTCCACGAACCGTGAGAGAGAGACCTAATTCAGCCATTCCCGTTGTTACGGAACTCACTCCCGGAATTACCTCGAAAGGAATTCCCACTTCTTCTAAACTTTGGATCTCTTCGGCAAGCCTTCCAAAAATAGAAGCATCGCCGCCTTTCAGACGCACCACCCTTTTTCCTTGTGATGCAAATTCTACAAGTAGGGCGTTGATCTCTAACTGGGTGCGGGCATGTTCGTTTGCTCTTTTTCCAACGTAAAGAATCTGAGCATCCTCAGGAAATAAGTCTAAAAAGCCTGGATCGAGTAGAGCATCGTAAAGAATGACCTCGGCGGATTCGATGCGGCTTCGCCCACGGAGGGTCAAAAGGTCAATGGGACCGGGGCCACCGCTCACAAAACTGACAAACCCATGTTCTGTCTTATTGGAGGACATATCTGTTATACCTTGCGATATCGCACGAAATAGTCAAGTGATTGGCTAATTATTTCTACAAAATCTCCAGTTTTTTGGTTTACTTGGGCTATATCTCTGGAGGAAGATTCAATTTATCAGACTTTTTGGATGTTTTACTGGAATCCAAATCAAAAATAGGTTTTTATGCTATCCGATGAGAAACGCAATCGCTTTTTACAGTTACTGAAGGAATCCACAAAGGACGAATGGGTGTGGATGTCTGGATATTTATCAGCGCTCACTCAGGCAAGTATTGGGGGAAGTGTAGATGTCTCCCTCACACCTCCTGTGAGCATTGATTCGGGAACAGACCCTTTACATGGAAATTTAAAAACTCAACCCATCCAATGCAGCGTTGTTTATGGGACGGAAACTGGCAATTCGAAGAAACTTGGAACAGAACTTGTTAAAAAATTAAAAGAACTTGGCGTCTCTGCCAAGTTAAAAAGTACAGATACTTACAAAGCTAAAGATCTTAAAGAAGAAGAATATTTATTTGTTGTGGTTTCAACTCATGGAGATGGAGAACCACCTCAAGCGGCAAAACCTTTCATTCAAATTTTGACCGATTCAAAAGATTCATTATCAAAAGTTAAATTCGCTGTACTTGGATTAGGTGATACAAGTTACCCACTTTTCTGCCAAACCGGTGAAGATGTTGATTCGCTGCTCGCTAAATTAGGTGCAGAACGTATCCAACCATTAGGAAAATGTGATGTAGACTTTGACTTGGTTGCCAAACCCTGGATGAGTGAACTTATTTCTAAACTCAATGCACATTCTAAAACAGCAACAACACAAACTCAAAAACCCAATCAAGGCCCCGTAACCAAACCAGCAGCTGGTGGTAAGGTTGTTTATGAAGGCACTGTTGTTACAAATATTGTTTTAAATGATGTCGGTGCTAGTAAATCAACAAGACATATCGAAATCAAATCTCCAGTTCCTGTTGATTATCTTCCAGGCGATAGTGCTGGGTTCTTAGCATACAATCGCGAAGATGAAGTGAACAGAATTATGTCTTTGTTAAAAACAGATCGTGAGTCTCGAGTTACTTATAAAGGGGAAACTTGGATGGCTTATGATTTATTCCGTAAAAAAGTATCAGCACGTTTTTTACCTGATAGAGTGATCCAAAAATATGCGGGTCTTGTTGGAAAAGAAATCCCTTCCGGTAAATTGGATTTAGATGTTTTATTAACATTATATCCTTCTGAAAAACAATTAGAACTTCAGGCACTTGTTGATATCTTGGAACCAATTGTTCCAAGATATTATTCGATTGCTTCTAGCCCGGCAGCACACGGTGAAGAAGAAGTCCATCTAACAGTCGCAGAAGTAGAAATCGAAACTTTTACTGGTATTAAAACTGGTTTTTGTTCTGGATTTTTAGCAGATTTAAAAGAAGGGGATGTGGTTCCTTTCTTCATCCAAAGAAATAATTCCTTCCGGTTACCAAGTCCCGATACTGATATCATTATGATTGGGCCGGGGACAGGAATTGCTCCTTTTAGAAGTTTTTTATTTGAAAGAGAACAATCCAGTGGCAATGGAAAGAATTGGTTATTTTTTGGAGAACGAAATTTTGTCTCCGATTTTTATTACCAAACAGAGCTTTTGGAACTAATGGATACAGGCGTATTGCATAAGTTAAATGCTGCTTTCTCTAGAGATACAAAGCAGAAAGTTTATGTTCAGGACCGAATGGGAGAAAATGCTGCCGAACTTTTGAAGTGGATCGAAAGTGGAGCAGTGATTTATCTATGTGGGTCAAAAGATCCAATGAGTAAGGATGTTGACCGCAAACTCATTGAAATTCTATCGGAAAGAACATTTGATACAGGAAAAGATGCTTCTGATTATTTAAAAGAATTAGAAGAGGCCGGTCGCTACATTAAAGACGTTTACTGAGGTAATCATGGCAGAACAAAAAAAAGAATCAATCGCAGAAAAAGTAAAACGCCTCAGTCGAGGGCTTAGGGGAACACTTGCAGAAAGTTTGAAAGATGAACATACTGGTTCTCTTCGTTCCGATGACCAACTACTACTCAAGTTTCATGGAATGTACCAACAAGATGATCGTGATCGTCGAGAAGAACGTGCTGTAAAAAAATTAGAACGACTTTATTCCTTTATGATTCGTTTGCGAATCCCTGGTGGAATGATTGGGCCTGTCCACTGGGAAGCCTTACATAATGTGGCTGGTGAAAATTCCACAGGAACCATTAAAATCACAACACGCCAAACAGTGCAACTTCATGGAATTTTAAAAGCAAAAATCAAACCAACCATCAAAGCGTTTGATTCTGTGTTTTTGGATTCCGTTGCTGCTTGTGGGGATGTCAATCGTAACGTAACTTGTACTTCAAACCCTGCCACAAGTCCTTTGCACAAAGAGGTGTTTGGGTATGCAGGGGAAATCAGTCGTTCCCTTTTGCCAAAAACAAGAGCTTATTATGAGATCTGGCTCGATGAAAGTCTTTTGGCTGAAAAGGAAGAACCAGAAGATCCATTATACAAAGATGTTTACTTGCCTCGTAAGTTTAAAATTGCAATTGCAATTCCTCCTTATAACGATGTAGATCTTTTTACGAATGATATCGGACTCATCGCCATCATTGAGAATGGGCAACTCGTTGGTTTCAATGTAGCCGTTGGTGGTGGTCTCGGAACCACACATGGAAATCCAGATACATATCCAAGAGTGGGAACTGTATTTGGTTTTATTCCTAAAAAAGATATCTTAAAAGTCGTTTATGAAATTGTAACCGTACAGAGAGATTTCGGAAATCGTGAAGATCGAAAACTCTCTCGTTTGAAGTATACTTTGGACCGATTGGGTGTTGAGTTTTACAAAAGAGAAGTAGAAAAAAGAACCGGGATTAGTTTTGAACCGACAAAAGATTATCAATTCACACAAAGGATTGACGATTTTGGTTGGAAACAAGATGCAGCAGGTAACTGGCATTATACTGTGTTTGTGGAAAATGGTCGTGTTTGTGATGAACATGGTTACAACTTAAAAACAGCACTTTTAGAAGTTTCCAAAACTAGAAGAGCAACGTTTCGTTTCACTTGTAATCAAAACTTAATTCTTTCTGATATTTTTCCAAAAGATAAGGATCTCATTGAATCCATTCTCGTTAAGTTTGGTGTTCATCGAAAAACGGCAGAGGTTTCTCCGATTCGTAAAAATTCAATCGCTTGTGTGGCATTAAGTACTTGTTCTTTGGCTTTGGCCGAAGGACAGAGATACCTTCCTAGCCTCATTGATAAGATTGAACCCATCCTTGGAAAACATGGACTTGCAGAAGAACCAGTATCGATCCGAATGACAGGTTGTCCCAATGGATGTGCACGGCCTTATATTTCTGAGATTGGACTTGTCGGAACTTCTTATGGAAAGTACAATTTACATTTGGGAGCAGATGCGGAAGGTTACAGGCTCAATCGTAAGTATAAAGAAGATTTGGATGAAACAGCAATTCTTTCTGAATTAGATGGGCTCTTTGGAAAATTTGCAAAAGAAAGAAATTCCAAAGAGTCTTTTGGAGATTATATCAATCGAATTGGAATCTTAAATTAAGATTCCAATTCCTTGGGAGCAGTTTTATTCCAATAAGTAGCAATCGCGGCACCGGCTATCAGGTGCCAGATTCCCCACCAAGCACAAATCATTGCCATACCGCCCAGTCCATCAAAGAAACCGAAGACAATCGCAAGGCCAAGACTTGAGTTTTGAATTCCTGTTTCGATCGCTACCGTTTTTCTATCGCCTAATGGTAAACGAAACAGTTTAGCAAAGTAATATCCTAAAGAAAGTCCGGCCAAGTTCATCACGAATACAAGCCCAAAGAGCAGATGGATGTACTCTTTAAAGAACTTCCAGTTACTCGCGAGAGCTCCTACAATAAAAAAGCCGAGTAATAAAATCGAAATCCTTTGCACTGCGCGTTTCACAGTGTGTGTGAGTTTTGGAAAAAATTTTTGAAAGAGAATTCCTAGGATGAGTGGGACGACAAGTAAGACCGTGATGGAAACTAAAATCTCATAAGGACTGACTGAAATCGATTTAAGATACTCCCGAGTGATGGGCAGTAAATTTCCCCAAAAGAAAAATCCAATAGGAGTCAGAATAAAAGCGAAAGCAGAGGAAAACGTGGTTAAACTCACAGATAAAGCTAAATTTCCCTTCGCTAAATGTGTGAAAAAATTTGACATATTCCCACCGGGACAAGCAGCCACAAGAACCATACCGAGAGCAAGACCTGGATGAGGATTGATCACCCAAATGATGAGGAGGGTGGCTACTGGTAACAGAATGTATTGGCTAAATAGACCAACAAACGCTGGTTTGGGATAGCGGAGTAGATGTTTGAAGTCTTGGAGTTTTAATTCCAAAGCAATTCCAAACATAATAAAACCAACGAGAGCATTGATTAGGTAAACTGAGTCTTTGTTAAAATTAAGGCGAACTGAATTAATATCCATTTTAGTCTGACCATCCTACAAGAATTCGACGTGGGCCGGTAAAGGGGAGTCTACCGTGTGAAACAGACAGGTTATCAATGATCATTACATCTCCTGTTTGCCATGGAATTGCGACTAAATGTTTCCAAAACACATCGGCAATCGATTTCATTTCTTTTGCTGAAATTTCTTCTCCATTTCCATAGGTAACATGTACGTCATGAGATTCCTGTCCAGAAATTCGTTTGATCAATGTTAGGAGTGTGAGGAGAAGGGCAACACCAAGGGCTCTAAATGTTTTTTGTCTTTTGAATATTTTCCAAACTTCGCTAACTGCTGCTTGGTAATGGAAAGTTTGTGAATGGTTATGCCATGCAATAGTTTTTGCTTCTGGATGAACTCTAAAACCCGATTGTTCATTGGTGATGGTTAAGGAATCTTGCCCGAACCAATCCAATTGGAATCGATTTTTGTCTGAGATCTTTTTAACTTCATCTAGATTGGTAGTTCCAAACATTTCGTCCCAACGTTTGGTTTTCCATAATGAGAACCTAGCTTTCGTCGATGGACCATCATAACGTCTTCTATAACGGATTCCATGGTTCTGGATTTTTTCTTTGATCTTCGGATCAATATCTTTATAAATTTCTCTAAGATCTGCAATGGGAGATTCACCACCAGTTTCTGCAGCTTTTTCTGCATAAAAGAATAATAGTTTTGGTGGGTTATCTAGAAAACTCATCTCAGCATGTTGCATGATCGGATAGTGAGGAGGGAGCTCACTTGCAGTAAACACGTGTTTTACGACTTGATCTCTGGGAGAAGTTCCCAAATAGAATTCACCCAATTTTTTTTCTTCCGTGGCGAACAAAACAGATTGGAAGTCGGTTGCTTCATGGATGGGGAAACCACGAAAGAGAATGGCTCCGTAGGTTTTGAGATCCTCTCTCCATTCTTTCTGGTTTTTTTGGATCCAGTGGGTTAGGTCTGTAAGATCTTTTTCCTCTCCGGGTTCATAAACGATGGGAAGTTTTGTCTCCCCGATGAAAGACTTTCGGATCCAATGGGTGGCAGTCGTAGTGGCTCGGCTCATACTACTGCCATCTTATTGAACCCCGTTATTTTATAGCAAGAAAAAATCTGTTATATTGAACTAAAGTTCTACAATAACATTCCCGCCGCGACCGTTTGGTTGGTCCCTTCATCGACCAAAACAAAGCTACCGGTGCCTCGAATTTTGGAATAAGGGTCATATGCTACTGGTTTTGCCGTCCTGATCGTGACCTTTCCTATTTCATTTAGGGCTAGGCTTGTCTGTTCCTTCTTTTCATGAGTGCTTGTTTCCACTCGGTATTCCAAGGAACGAATGGAGGCCTTTACCGCATTTGTGGTTTGGCGGAGTAAATATTTGGAACCCGGAGTCATCGGCTTTTGGTCCATCCAACAAATATGGGCTTCCAGGTCTTGTGAGGTAGTGGGCTCTTGTCCAGTGACAACGAGCATATCCCCACGGCTCACGTCGATTTCATCTTCCAACCGAATGGCAACGGACATGGGAGCATAGGCAGAATTCACGGAACCTGCATAGGTATCAATGGCTTTGATTTTGGATTTTAGGCCACTCGGTAAAACGGTAATGGAATCACCAACGGTGAAATGGCCACTGCGAATTTGACCCGCATAACCTCTGTAATCATGGTATTCTGTCGTTTGAGGGCGGATTACATTTTGCACAGGAAATCTCGGTGCAGGAGATTCTTCTTCTGTATGAAGTTCAATGTCTTCTAAAAAACCAAGGAGTGATTTTCCTTTCCACCAAGGCATGGATGCTGATAGATCCACCACGTTGTCCCCATTGAGTGCGGAAATTGGAAGGAAGTGGATTGATTTTAAATCTAGGTCTTTTGCAAATTCTAAATATTGTTTTTGAATGTTTAAAAATACTTCCTCAGAAAAATCGACTAAGTCCATTTTGTTGATACAAACAACAACATACGGAATACGCAGTAGAGATACAATATAGGAATGTCTATAGGTTTGTTCGATCACACCTTTTCTAGCATCAATTAAAATGATCGCAAGATCAGAGTTAGATGCGCCAGTTACCATATTTCTTGTGTATTGGACGTGACCCGGTGCATCGGCAATGATAAACTTTCTTTTGGGTGTCGAGAAGTATTTATAAGCAACGTCGATGGTGATCCCTTGTTCTCTTTCGGCTTTTAGTCCGTCAGTGAGAAGGGCGAGGTTGATTTGACCATTCACTTGGCCTGCTTTTTCAATCGCTTCTAATTGGTCTTGAAAAATAGATTTACTATCATATAACAATCGTCCGATGAGGGTTGACTTTCCATCATCCACACTACCAGCAGTAATAAAACGTAAAATATCCATTAAAAGTATCCGCCTTTTTTTCTATCTTCCATGGCTGCTTCGGAACGTTTGTCATCAAGACGTGAGCCTCTTTCAGTTGTTCTTGAAACTTGGATTTCGCGAATGATGTCGTCAATGGAATTGGCTTCGGATTCGACAGCTGCTGTGCAGGTCATATCTCCCACAGTTCGGAAACGAACCGTTCTTGTTTCCACTTTATCGGAATTATCTAAACTAATGAATTTGGATACCGGAAATACTAGGTCTTCTCGCCATACAATTTCTCTCCTGTGAGAAAAATACAAAGAAGGAAGTTCTATTTTTTCTTTGCGAATGTATTCCCAAACATCAAGTTCTGTCCAGTTGCTGATAGGAAACACACGAACATTTTCACCGACATGGATTTTTCCATTATAGATATTCCAAAGTTCAGGACGTTGGAGTTTTGGATCCCAAGATCCAAATTCATCTCTGACAGAAAAAATTCTTTCTTTGGCTCTTGCCTTTTCTTCATCTCGACGAGCCCCACCAATACAAGCATCGAATTTAAACTCAGCTATGGTATCTAGAAGTGTCACCGCTTGGATGGCATTGCGACTTGGAAATTTACCTTTTTCTTCAACGGCCTTTCCTTGGTCGATAGAGTCTTGCACATAACGAACAATTAGTTTTTCTCCAGTTCGTTCTGCCAAATCATCTCTGAATTTTAGCGCCTCATCAAAGTTATGCCCTGTATCAATATGAACGAGTGGGAATGGAAATTTTCCAGGTCGGAAGGCTTTGAGTGCAAGATGGACTAAACAAATAGAATCCTTCCCTCCCGAAAACAGAAGGGCAGGCCTTTCAAATTGAGCTGCTACCTCTCTTAAAATATAGATGGCTTCCGATTCTAGTTGGTCTAGATGAGAAAGTCGATGTAAATCGGTCATGTTGGTATTATCCTTTTTTCGGTGTGAGTTTGCCGTCTACCCAGTGTAAGCCGCACTCTTTTTTAGATTCTTGTTCCCACCACCATCGGCCTGCACGAAAATCTTCCCCTGGTTCAATGGCGCGAGTGCAAGGAGCACAGCCAATGCTTGGAAAACCTTTATCGTGTAATAGATTATAAGGTACATTGTGTTCTCTGATATACTTCCAAGTATCTTCAAAGGACCATAAAAGTAGTGGTTGGTATTTGATTAAATTTCTTTGGGTGTCAGTTTCAAAAATAGACATTTCTGTCCGAAATCCTGATTGGTCTTTTCGTAGGCCCGTGACCCAGACTTCTGTGTCTTTTAAAATGGTATCGAGGGGAACCAGTTTACGAATTCGGCAACATTCTTTTCTTAAGTCTTGGGAATCATAAAAAGCATTGGGTCCATTCTCTTCCACATAGGACTGTATCTCTTTTTCATTGGGATAAAACGCTTCGATTCTTACCCCATAACGGATGTTTGTTTTTTGCCAAACATCATAGGTTTCTTGAAAAAGTCGTCCTGTATCCAAAGTGGCAATGCGAATGTCGATTTGGTTGGCGAGAATGGCGTGAGTGATGGCCTGGTCTTCCAATCCAAAACTGGTTGTGAACACGACCTTTCCTGGAAAATCCAAACTGAGTTGTTTTAATCCCTGTTCCAGTGAGAGGGAGGTATAGGTTTCTTGCAAAACTTCCAAATTTCCCATTTTTCCAATCCTACCATCCAATGTTTTGTATATTGGACGATTTGTAAACTATATTAGCGGAAATTACTAGATAGAGAAGTCTTCTACGTAAACTTTTGCCTTCTTAATCCTTAAATAGACCGTTTCTCCGGGCAAAAGGTTCAGAAGGCGATAGGTTTCCTGTTCTAGTACGGATTCGATGAGAGTGCCTGTATCCACTCGTTTGAGCTCCACTCGCACATTCCTACCTGTCGAATGGATGTATTGGATTTCGGCTGCAATTCCTTGGTCGGATTCTCTTACGATTTCCACATCATAAGGACGAACATAGGCCACCGCTACCGACTCTTTTACATCCTGGTGCTCACCACTATCGAGAGCCAAATTTCCAATTTTGGTTTTTCCTTCTTCAATCCGACCATGGAAGAGATTTACATCCCCAAGGAAATGGAAAACAAAAGGGGACTTTGGTTTGTTATAAACTTCATCAGGACTCCCTACTTGTTCCAATTGCCCCTGATTGAGGATGACAATGCGATCACTTACTTCCAAAGCTTCTTCTTGGTCATGGGTTACAAAAACACTCGTGATATGAATTTCATCATGAAGCCTTCGTAACCAGTTTCTGAGTTCCTTTCTGACTTTGGCATCCAGTGCTCCGAAAGGTTCATCGAGTAATAAAAATTTTGGTTCAATGGCAAGGGCACGGGCCAAGGCTACACGTTGGCGTTGCCCTCCAGATAACTCATGAGGGTAACGGTTATGGAATTTTTCGAGTTGGATGAGGGTGAGTAGTTTTGAAATCTTTTCTTGGATTTCTTTTTTGGAAGGCCTGAGGGCTTTTGGTCTCACTTCCAAACCAAAGGCAATATTTTCTGCAATGGTCATATGGCGAAAGAGGGCATAGTGTTGAAAAACAAAACCAACTTCTCCATTTTGAATTTTGGACTTAGAAAGATTTTCACCTACAAATTCGACTTTGCCATTGGTTGGTTCTTCGAGGCCAGCGATGATTCGAAGTAAGGTGGTTTTTCCTGAACCCGAGGGTCCAAGTAAAGCAACAAGTTCTCCATCAGGAATGGAAAGGTTGACATCTTTTAGAGCAGTGAACGACCCAAAGGTTTTATTTACGTTATTGATTTCAATCGGCATTTTTTTGACTCGCGGTTCGTTTTTCCAAAATCCATTTAAAGATGAGTGTGAGTAGAGAGAGAAATACGAGTAAGGTGGCACAAGAAAAGGCACCTACAGAATCAAACTCGTTGTATAACATTTCAATATGTAAAGGAAGAGTGGTTGTTTTTCCTCGGATATGTCCACTGAGTACGGACACAGCTCCAAATTCTCCCATAGCTCTCGCATTACAAAGAATGATTCCGTATAATAGTCCCCATTTGATATTGGGAAGGATGACTCGTTTGAGAAGTTGGGGAAAACTCGCTCCAAGTAACATACCGGCTTCTTCTTCTTCTCTTCCTTGGCTTTGCATAAGAGGGACAAGCTCTCTGGCAACAAAAGGAAAGGTGATGAATACGGTCGCAAGGATCAGCCCCGGTGTATTAAACACAATTTTGATTCCATTAGCGGAAAGAAAATCACCAAAGTAACCTTGTCTTCCGAATAACAATAAAAAGATGAGCCCTGATACCACCGGTGATACGGCAAATGGGGTATCAATGATGGTGACTAAAATATTTTTGCCGGGAAAATTAAACCTAGTGATCGTAAAAGCAGCCGTGATACCAAAAACTGTATTCAAAATGACAGAGATCACTGCTACCTTAACCGTGAGTCCAATGGCATAAAGTGCATATTCACTCGTGATGGATTCGATATACTTTGTATAACCTTCTGAAAACGCTTCTGAAAAAACTGTATATATTGGTAAAATAAGAATGATTCCAGCAAAAATATAGGCCAAAATCACCAGGAAAATAGGGAATATTTTGTTCTTCATGATAATTTTTTAGAAGCCCTTTCCTGGAGTAAATTAATCAAAAACATAAAAACAAAAGAGGTTAGTAACATTACAAGAGCAATGGAGGTCGCCTTTTCGTATTCGTATTGTTCTAGTTTGGTGACAATAAGGAGCGGAAGGATTTCCGTTTTTCCTGGAATGTTCCCCGAAATAAAAACAACAGATCCATACTCACCAATGCTTCTAGCAAAAGCCATACCTGTTCCCGCAAGAAGAGAGGGCCAAAGTTCAGGGAGTATCACTTTGTAAAAAGTTTGGAAGGGAGTAGCACCCAGGCAACGTGCACTTTCTTCTAGTTCTTTTGGCAACTCTTCAATGACTGGTTGTACGGTTCTTACTACAAATGGAAATCCAATAAAAACAAGAGCGATCACGATTCCTATAGGAGTGTAAGCAATTTTGATTCCCCATTTGTCAAAGAAAGATCCAATCATTCCGTTTTGCGAGTAGATGGTTGTGAGTGCAATCCCTGCTACTGCCGTTGGCAAAGTAAAAGGTAAATCAATTAAGGTATCGAGTAATTTTTTAAAAGGGAAGTTGTAACGAACAAGAACCCAAGCAAATAAAAATCCAACAAAGAGGTTGATGAGGGCAGAAATTAACCCCACACTAAAACTTAAAATAAGTGCAGAGCGAATTCTTTCATCAGAAAACACTTCTAGGATTCCTGAAACTCCAATCCCAAGGGAATGGAAGAAGAGACCTAGAAGTGGGATGATGACAACCGCGGACGAGTAAAAAACTGTCAGTCCTAAACTGATTCCTAAATGTATTTTTTTATACGGCCGGGTTTCTATAAGCATATTTTATTGGGTTTTGTAGATGGCATCAAAGACGCCTGCATCTGCAAAATGTTTTTTCTGTGCAGAATCCCAAGTTTCCCCTAAATCGGATAGGGAAAATAATTTGATATTGGGAAATTCTTTTGCAGAAGCTTTGGCAATTGCGGGATCAATGGGTCTAAAAAAATGCTTTGAAATGATAGATTGTCCTTCTTTTGTATAAAGAAACTCTAAGTAGGTCGTTGCTTTTTCCAAATTGCCTTTTTCTGTAGCAGTTTTAGTAACAACCGCAACAGGAGTTTCTGCTCGAATGGACTCAGAAGGATAAACAACTTCTAATGTATTTTTTCCCGATCTTTTCTCTTCATCTAAAGAAAGTTTTGCTTCATTCTCCCAAGTGATGAGAACATCACCAATCCCTCTTTGGACAAAGGTAGTTGTGGACCCACGAGCTCCTGTATCGAGGACGGATGTATTTTTGAAAAGTGCTTTTACGAAGTCTGTAGCTTTTTCATCAGACTTGTATTTGCGTTTTGCAAACCCATAGGCAGCTAAATAATTCCAACGAGCACCACCGCTAGTTTTTGGATTTGGTGTGATGATGGAAACACCTGGTTTTACGATATCATCCCAATCTTTGATTTTTTTGGGATTGGACTTACGAACTAAAAATACAATGGTAGAGTAGTAAGGGACACTATTGTTTGGAAGTTTTTTTTGCCAATTTGCATCAATTAACCCTGATTTGGTGGAGATGCTATCAATGTCATAAGAAAGAGCAAGGCTCACAATGTCGGCGTCCAAACCATCGATCACCGCTCGAGCTTGTTTCCCTGAACCGCCGTGGGACTGTTGGATCGCAAACTCACTTCCTTTTTTCGCCTTCCATTCTTTTAAGAAGGCCTTATTGATTTCTTCATACAATTCCCTGGTCGGGTCAAAGGACACGTGCAGGAAAGTGGAATCAGCGAGTAGGGAAGAGAGGCTCCCTAGCGTGATAAAAATGCACAATATTGCAGAAATTGTTGGTTTTAGATTGAGAAATTCGGTAAATTTTTTCATTTTTGCGCCCTTTTGATTAATAAATCAAACTCATCCTCCAATTTAGTGAATATTTGTCAAACGAAATTTATTTCGTAAAACCCTCTATTTTCCCTTACCGACATAAACCGGAAAAGGAAGAAGATAATTCTCTCAAGGAAATCTGGGGAAGTTCGATCCTTAAGGGAGAAGGCACCTTATGAACGTAAAAGTCCCAAACCAAAACGTAATTCAATTCCCGCAAGTTGATTGGAAGTCTTCCAAACCTGCTGGTTCCGAAAACCAAGCTTTTGCGGTGCGAGAAAGTTTTGGGGAGATTTTGGAACGAGAATTCCAAGTGCAATCTGAAAAAAAACAAACTGGTTCTGAATACAAAACCATCGGGCGAGAAAAAGAGGAGTCCTCCTCACAATCAGAAATTTCAAAATTAGAAGATTTCGCCAAACAAGAGTTGAATGATACTTCTGAATCCCCAAAAAACGAATCGATTACAAAAGAATCCTCTTCTTCAGAAGAAAAAGAAGATCTTACTGAGGAAGAAGATTTAGACCGTGAGGCATTGGAATATAGTATTGGCCTAGCCACTTCCCATGCGGATTGGGACCGGTCCATGGTTTCGGCAAACCAACTCAATGAAATCATAAATAAGGAAAAAACAGTTTTACTTTCCTTACAAAAGTCTGCGGAAAAATCGACTGCTTATTCTCCGAAAGAAGGAAACGCATTCATTGATGAAGCTAAAAAATTAGGGATGAGTTTTTTTCAGAAAGAGGGAACTGGAAAATCGACAGATCCTATCATACTGAAATCTCAAATGAGTTTGGAAAAAGAATCTAACTTAGTTCCTTTTCCTAAGAATGAAAAAAAGTCCTTAGAAAATAAAAAAGGAAACGAAAAACTAGATTCCTTATCTACTAAAAAAGAAAACATCCATTCCGGTTCCGTGGTCTCTGATTTGGTATTTGCCAAAGGAAAAGAAATTAAAGTAGAAGTAAATGAACTTACTTTCGAACACTCTGTTCGTAAAACAGATGGGAAATTAAAAAATAATAAACAGACAAACAATGGATCGGAAAATCCAGAAGTTTCTTCTGAACAAGAAAAATCTAACCAAACTTTAAATTCTGATAAAATGATTCGATCTCTTGGAATTAAAGACAAAGAATTTCAAAAACAAGATTTGAAAGTGCAAACTCCTGCTGAAAAACAAAAACAGACTGAGGCTGCTTTTATTCCTACCATTCAAAATTCCGGTTCCTCAAAATCAGGAGAAGATGGCGGTCGTCCTTCTGAGGAAAGAAGTTTGAAGCAAGGATTCACTCTAACTTCTTTAGAATCCAAATCCATACAAAAGGCTGAGGACATTCGTTCGTCAGAAAAAACGGCAAAACCAAAAGAACCGAATCTCAAACAAAACTTAGACGAACTCATCAAACAAGCAAGGTTTGATATCGTACAAAATGGAAAGTCTAGTGCCGAGATCGTAATGAATCCTAAAGAATACGGAAGACTTACCTTAAAAGTCACTGTGGACGGCGAAAAAGTCGAAGGGCGTATCCTTGTGGAATCAGAAGAATTGCAAAAATCTCTTCAAAACGAAATCCAAACCATCAAAGAAAACTTAAAAGAATCAGGTCTTGATTTACAAGCTCTCATCATTGATTTATGGGATGATGGAAGTGGACTTACTGATAGAAAAGAACAAAATGAACTCTACCAAACTATGGTAGAAGCCGCTCGGTTTCGTAATGCAGAAAACACTCTCGGACTCGAAGAGTCTTCTGACTCACTTGGTTCCCCTGAGTTTGCGGAAACCAAAGCTTTGGAATTTTTTGCATAAATCATTAGGAAATATAGAAAAATAGAGGATCCCATGCCAGACGGAATGCAAGACATCTCAACACAAAATTCAGCAAGAACCAAATACTTTGAAGGGGATCGCACTTTCAATATTCGTAAACATTTGGACCAACTTGAAAAAGAAGAAACAAGTGGGCTTAAAGGAATTGAAATTCGTGAGAAACAAAAGGAGCTCGGGAAAGATGATTTTTTAAAACTCCTTCTTACTCAACTTTCTCACCAAGATCCAACAAACCCGGTGCAAGATAAAGACTTCATCGCACAAATGGCACAGTTTTCATCACTCGAACAGATGAAAAATATTTCTTCTGGGATTGCCAGAATGGAATCTAAACAAAGTTATTCGGTCGTTGGTAAAATTGTTTCTGGGCCAGACCTTGTGACGGGAGAGGATGTGACGGGGCTTGCGGGTGCTATTCTTTTTGATAACGAAGGGAAAACTTACGTTCGTGTGAATGGAAGAATGCTTGATGTAGCAAAAATCAATTTGATTTCTGATCCATCTCTTCTCAAACCAGAGCCAGAATTCCAACGTCCCCAGAACGCACCGAACATTCCGAATAATACATTAAAAAAACAAGAAGCTTATCAGGATTAATTCAAAAAGGTCGATAAAAAAAGAGAGGATATAACGTTATGATGAGATCACTTTACTCCGGAGTTTCCGGATTGAAAAACCACCAAGTAAGAATGGATGTTATAGGTAACAACATCTCCAACGTGAACACACACGGTTTTAAAACGGAGCGAGTTACTTTCCAAGATATGATCTCGCAAGAGTTACAAGGTGCTTCTGAACCAAATGAAAGGATCGGGGGAACAAACCCGAAACAAGTGGGTCTTGGTTCTCTCATCGCTGCTATCGATAAAATCATGACGCAAGGTGCCTTACAAACAACAGGAAAGAACACCGATGTTGCTGTGTCGGGTGAAGGTTTCTTTATTGTGAAAGATGGTGACAAACAGTTTTATACTCGCGCCGGTGCTTTCAACGTAGATAAAAATGGATTTTATGTAAATCCAGCCAACGGTTTAAAAGTACAAGGTTGGAACTCTCGTTTGGATGAAACAGGAAATAAATACATCAACTCCGCAGGATCTTTGGAAGACATCATGATTCCTCTTTACTCCAAAGAACCAGCTCGTGCCACTCAGAACGTAGATTTTCAATCCAACCTCAATTCTAGTGTTGCAGCAGTTCCCGCGGACGCAACAGAAGAAGACATCCAACGTTATATCAATGATCCAGATCCTCGCCAAAGAAGAGGTCACGTAACATCCATTAATGTTTATGATGAACTTGGGAACACTCGCCAAATGGGTGTTGAGTTTTACAAAATGAGAGAAAACGTATGGAAGATGCGTTTTAAATTGGAAGACGCAAGTCAAGTTTCTGTGGATGTCAGCGGAACAGGTGGGGAAAACACAAAAGTTTCCGGAAACCAAGAGTTAGAAGTCTCCTTTACTCCAGACGGAAAAATCATTTCTGTTTCTGATGGAGTGGATTCTCAAACCACGGGAAAACTCAAAGCCGATATTTCTTTCCGAATTCCAGGAAACCCAACCGCCCAAAAATTCAGTTTGAATTTAGGAGAAGCCGGCCTTGTGGGAGGGATCACTCAGTTCTCTTCTGATTTTACAACCAAAGCAGTGAAACAAGACGGATACCCTATGGGTTATATGGAATCTTTCTCCATCGACAACACAGGAACTGTGACGGGAGTATTTTCCAATGGGGTGCGCCAACCACTCGCAAGGATCGCTCTTGCCAACTTTACAAACCCTGCTGGTCTCAACAAAGAAGGGGACACGATGTATAGTTACTCTCTGAACTCAGGGGATGCCAACATTGGAGAAGCGGGAAGCCAAGGCCGTGGAAAGATCAATGCAGGACTTCTTGAAATGTCAAACGTGGATCTTTCTGACCAGTTTACGGATATGATCGTGACACAAAGGGGATTTCAGGCCAACTCCCGAACCATTGTGACCTCAGACCAAATGATCCAAGAAGTTCTAGGTCTCAAACGATAAGATTTCTGATGGAGCGGGGGAAACCCCGTTTTTTCCTTGAATTCTGCAAAATTCTAAGAAAACTGGGTCAAACCAAACTATTTAGAATTTGCCTAACTTGTCTCGCTTTCAAAAAAATACTCTCCTTACCTTTTCGCTTTTGGCGTTTATCGCCTATGCTCCGTTATACTATTCGATTCGTAATGCAATCAAAAAAGAAACATTGCCTGTCACTTATGAATCAGCAGAAACTGTTTCCTTTTTTAGTTTAGGAGAATGGGAAGTCCAAACTAAAGAATCGGATTCCAAAACCCTTCGAATTCTTTCTCTTCTCATTGACTTTGAATTCAAAAAAATTACCGGAGGGGTTTATCTCGGTAAAGAAGATTCACTCTCCTTAGCCAAAAAAAATAGATCCAATTTTGTTTTATATGGGGCTTTTGAGTGGAAAGAAAAAGGAATCGAATTCACTCCGAAGCTTAGTTCGGTGGAACAAAAAGCAAGTTATTCGGGTAAACCGGTTTATCTTCCTTATGAAGAACGAGGTAAGTTAGTTTCTAGTATTTATCAATCTCTCTCTCATCTTTTGGATGAAACCATTCGTTTGCATCGATTGATGAAGCGAAAACCCGAATGGAAATTTCCGCCAGAAGATGAATTCCTTTCCGAGTCAGAGTTTGTCAAACTGTCTGAATATGATTCGAATTTATCACTGGAAGAAAAAACTTCGCTTTTAAAATCGTTTGAGTTTCCTTCTGAGTATGTACAATTTCTCAAACTAGTTGTCAGTTTAGAAAAAAGAACTGATGAGTCATTCAAAGAGATTTGGCGAAATGTAGGTGGAAATTCCAATTTTTCCGCATACACGAAGTTCTACGTTGCCAAAAACATTGCTGAGTTCTATTTCGCAAAAAAAGAATTTAGTAAAACAATCGAATATGCTTCTGCTGCAAGAAAAGAAAGAGAAAGTCTAAAATCAGTATTTCATAGTGATTATGCAGATACCATTTCCTTACTAGGAAAGGCATTAGTTCTCGACGGAAAAAAAGAAGAGGCTGTTTATTATTTAACCTCTGCAAAAAAACTTTACGATACTTTGGGTCTACTTATGGATCCAAGTTCTGTAGAAAATTCTTACTTTTATGGCCTTCTTCTTTACGATCTCGTCCAACCTGAACTTGCCTCTTATGAATTGTCTTCCATTCGTGGACTTTTGCCAAGTGGGTTAGAGTCTATTTATTTAGATTTTAACTTAGCAAAGGTATATTATGACTTAGGTCGTTTCGATGCCAGCTTGTCTTTGTTACAAGACCAAAGAAAAATCATTATGGATGAAGGTTTTGTCAATCATGACATTGCTTTGTATTCTTATAATTTGTATGCAGCTTCTCTTTATAAATCAGGCAAGTGGAGTATTGCTAAATCAACCTGGGAATCTTTAGTGAATGCTAAATCCATTTATGGAATTGAAGACAAACCCTACCACCGTTATGCTTTGTTTAATTTAGCCGTTCTATCCAAACTTCGAAATAATCCTGAACAAACAGAAAGTTATTACAAACAATATACAAGGTTATCACCTTATGGACAAATTGTAGACTTATCCACAAACGATCGTTTTGAAATTGGTAAACCAATTTATCCTTATACTTGGGAAATTCCCGTTCAAAATTCTTTTGCAGAGTTGGAAGAAAAAACAATCCGGTCGTATACGGGGCGTTATTTGTTTAATGGACAAGATGAAGAGATTCGTGCAAGGACCTATGAAAACAGACTCGAAGATACCAATTTATTTTTAGATGATTTACTAAATGCCAAGGCTTTTCTTTCCAAACCCATGTCATTTCTTCGTAAAACATTGTTTGGTGATCTAAAACGGTTTGAAAAAGGAAATCAAATTGTATTTTTTGATATTGGACCTGCTTTAAACCATCCAGAATATCCTGGTGTGACTTCTCTGGCAGTTGCCAAACATTTTCCTGGAATGGAAGTTGTTTTATGGGAGTTACCAGGGGAAGTAGACTTATACTTGAAAAAAGTAAAACCAGAATTAAAAGATCGGTTATATTCTTTTCCGAATATTCGAATTCTTTCTGCCGATGGAGTGGGTGAGTTTCAAACGATCTATACCGAACCTAAAAATTGGATCCTCAGAAATCGCCCCATTCCTAATTTAAAAGGAAAAACCATTATCGTCCGAGCAGCAAACTCGATCGATATTTACGAACCATATACAAAAATCCTTCCTCACTTTCAAAACATTGGGAAAGAATTAAAAACAAATCCTATTCTTTATTTTTTCAACCGCAGCATCCTTTTAAAACCTGCAGGCAAAGAAAAATTTATATTAATTGGCAATCAATCCATTCGAGGATTTCATCATAACTTTCAAAGTTTAGATCGAAATGGGGAACCTCCTTATTCCATCCTTCCCTATACTATCAGCGAGGAATTAAACCCATGAATTTAGTAGAAACAGAATTCCTCTTCTGTATCCTTTCCGGATTCTTTTTATTTCATTCTCTATCTAGAATTGTTGATGATGGAAACCGGAGTGATTTGATCTTCCGATGGGTTACCATTTCTATTTTTGGTTTTATCATTACAGAGTCTTTGAACAAGTGGGGGATTCGGTCAGACCTTTGGAATACTGATTCTATATTTGCTTATATCACCAAAAGTAATCTTATCCTTTTTCTTTCTTATTCCTCTTTGGAAGAGAGGATATTCAATTTAAAACCTTTCTTTCGGATCTTTGTTTCGGTCTTTTTGTATTCTTTTTGGGTTTCTGTATTGTATGGAATTCATTTCTTTCAAAATACAATACTCGTCCAAGATAATACTTTGATTTTACCTTTTGCAATTGCTCTTGGGGCTTTTCTTTGGACAAGGGAAATGTTTTGGACCGGTGAAGACAAAAGAAACCTATCGTTAGGTGAAGATAGTTCCCGTTTTGTTTATTTGAGTTTTTTTCCAGCAGCCTTTCTTGTTTTATCTCCATGGAAAGAGGATGTCCATTTTTACAATCAAGTATCTGCAATCCTTATGTATGGGATTTCTTCTTTTGTTGGATTTTTGATCGTTTCAAAGTTCAAAAAAGAAATTGTTCCTTTTAGCTCGGAGATTGGAATTTGGATTGGTGGTTTTGCGTTTTCTAGTTCTTTAGGAGCAGAAATTGTGGTGGTTCTGCCTTTGGCCATGCTCTCTGGAATTTTTGGGAGGTTACTATATTCCTATTTATCCAGACTGGCATGGTCTGAATCTGGGATTCGGGGAGTGGTTTCCTTTCTGTACCCCTCAATTTTGGGAATTTTCCTTCCTTTTTTACTCTTGGAACCAAGCGGATGGGTGCATTCACCCTATGTATTGTTAGGAGTCCAAGTTCTCTATTTTTTGAGTTTTTATTTGGTCGCTTCGCTCAGTTTTGGGATCATCCTCTTAATCAAACAAAAGTAAGATTTATTTTCCAAAAAAAACAATCGACAGTCGATTTTTTCATGTCGATAGTATGCCTGTGACCAAATCTTCGGATTCGCAATTCATCATCACAGACGATCCTTTTTTTGAAGGCAAAGTTGCCGATTATTCCAAAAAAATCAAAGCTAAGGTTTTGACTTTATCTGAACTTGATCAGATTGAGACGGATTCCCATGGACGCATCGCCAAGGTATTGTTCTATATCTCTCGGTATGAATTAGAAAATAAACACCAAGAGATCCATCAATTTTTAAAGAATCATCCAACCATCATGTCGAACTTTATTGTTCGTGCACCTATTGATTATACTGGTTACATTGCACTTAGCATTGAAGAAGATTTGTTTTTCACCAATGTTCCGGATGATGCCCCTCTCGTTTTTTTAGTCAAAGCTCTTGCGAATGCGTTTACGAGCCTGCAGATGGTTGTGGATAAATTCGAACTCCAAAAACGAATCAATGTCTCCACCAATGAAATTTCAAAGCTTACAAGGATCGGGATTAGCCTTGCCAACGAAAAAGATTTCACAAAATTACTTCGAGACATTCTGAACTCTGCTCGTGAAATTTCTAATTCAGATTCTGGTTCCTTGTATTTGGTGGAAAAAGACGAAAGAGGAAATCCTCGTAATTTACGTTTTAAAATTTCCGCATTGGATCTGAATTCAGATGAATTCATTCTCCCGATTAACAAAAAGAGTATTGCTGGTTACGTTGCTTTTACTGGAAAACAACTCAATATTCCAAATGTGTACGAATTGTCCGGTAAAGAGGAATACAAATTCAACAGTGATTTTGATAAAATGAGTAATTATTATTCAAAGTCAATGCTTGTGGTTCCTATGAAGGATCACCATGACGAAGTTGTGGGTGTCATCCAACTTATCAATCGAAAGAAAAATTTCCAAATCAAACTAACCTTGGAAGAAATGAAAACCAATTCTATTTTAGAATATGATAAATATTCGGAAGAATTGGTGATGGCTGTGGCTGGACAAGCGGCAGTGGCCATCCAAAATAATAATTTGGTTCATGACATTGAAACCCTTTTTGAAGGTTTTGTCACTGCCAGTGTATCGGCCATTGAATCTAGGGATCCCACTACTTCGGGTCACTCCTTTCGGGTGGCACAGTACACTGTGGGACTTGCTGAGTCTGTGAATGGAATCCAAGCGGGTAGGTTTAAAGATGTTCATTTTAATGAATCACAAGTAAAAGAAATCCGTTACGCCTCTCTTCTCCATGACTTTGGAAAGGTTGGGGTCAGGGAAAAGGTTTTAGTCAAAGCTAAGAAATTAGAAGACTATGAACTAGATTTAATTCGTTGGCGTTTTCAATTCATCTTAAAAGATGTAGAAGCAAACTTATCTCAAAAGAAAATAGAATACTTAAAAAAACATGGTAACAATGGTTATTTGGAGTTTGAGAAATCCATTCAACTCGAATATAGTTTAGAAAAAGAAAAACTAGAAGAGATGGTGCGAGTGATTTCTGAATCAAATGAACCCTCTATTTTAGAAGAAGGAAATTCTCACTTTTTAGAAGAGATTTCTAAAATGAGTTACCATACAACCGATGGAAACCACTTGAATCTCCTTATGCCTAGAGAGTTTAATTTTTTATCCATTCGTCGCGGGTCTTTGGACTTTGATGAAAGAAGGGAAATTGAATCCCATGTAGAACATACCTTTCAATTTTTATCCAAGATCCCTTGGACCCGGGAACTCAAAATGGTTCCTGCCATTGCCCATGGTCACCATGAAAAACTAAACGGTTCTGGTTATCCGCGAGGACTCTCTGCGGTCGAAATTCCGGTGCAAGCTAAGATGATGGCCATTGCTGATATCTTTGATGCCCTCACAGACCAAGACCGTCCTTATAAAAAGGCAGTGCCTTTGGAACGTGCCTTTGATATATTAAAAATGGAAGTCCGAGACCAACACATCGATGGGGACCTTCTCGATATTTTTATCGGGAGTAAGGCTTACGAAAAAATCTTACATAAAAGATAAACCAGAATGCAAAGTTCTGGTTTTGTCCCTGATGTTTAAGTAAAGTTTTCTTTTACTAGACTTTCGAAATGGTTTCCTCGTTCTTCAAAATTTTTATACAAATCAAAACTAGCACCTGCTGGTGAGAAAATCACTGACAGGGTTTGTGATTTATCATCCCCCTCTGATTCTATTTTAGAATCAATTGCCTTCTTAATGTTTGTGATGAGTGAGGGCAGGTCTGGAAAATACAAAACGGGAAGTCCGGTCTTATCAAATTCTGATTTCCAAACTTCCGCAGCCTTACCATAAACCCAAATGGGAGACTCTAATTCTTTCCATCGATTTAAAAATGGAGTTATGGATTCTGACTTAGGAATTCCTCCTAAAATTAAAAAAAGTCCATCTCCTTTTTTAAATCCTGAAATTCCGGAAAGCATTGAATGAAGATTCGTGGATTTTGAATCATTGATAAAATGAATTTCTTTGTATTGGTTTTGAAACTCTGAGTTTTCTATTTTTCGAAACCGGTGCGGAAGCCCATAAAAAGATTCAAATTGTTTTTGAATTTCTTTTTTTTCCATTCCCATGGATTCACTAAGGGCGATGGCAAAACATAAATTCATCAGGTTGTGTTTTCCTTTTAGAGGAAACTGGGAAGCGTCATAGACATGGTTAGGTGTATGAATTTGGTTAGGATCCAAACTTACAAAATATTTTGTTCCTTCACCTATTAAGTGTAAGTTTGTATTTTTTTGTTTTTCTTCTGGAAAAAATTGGAAAAAGTTCGGATTCACAAACAAGTTATGTTTGGGATCTTTTAAGTTTTGTATTTTCCATTTTGCTTCTGCATAAGATCTCATTGTTTGATGTCTTTCCAAATGGTCAGATGCCAAATTTAAAATTGCTGATGCCGTTAAATGTAGATTAGGTGAATCATCTAGTTGGTAACTAGAAAGTTCTAAAACTACTAAATCCAAGGGCTCTAAACAAAAAGAGGTAAAGGGAATTCCAATATTTCCTCCCATTTTTGAATTTGGAAATTTTGATTTTAGAATGTGATAGGTAAGTGCCGTTGTGGTTGATTTTCCATCCGTACCAGTAATTCCAATAACCCGGCCTTTGAAAAAAATTCGAGCCAAAGAAATTTCACTCAAAATAGGAATCTCTTTTGTTTTGGCTTCTTCCAAGATGGGATGGTCAGGTAGGATGCCTGGGCTTTTGATGATACAATCAATTCCTACCAGAACTTCCTGTGGGTAATTGTCTGACAAAACAGAAGTGTATATTTCTTTGTTGGCGCGGTCGGGAAATTTGTCTGCAAGCAAACACCGTTTGCCTAGAGAGTTTAATAATTTGGCAGAGGAATCTCCAGAGGAACCTCCTCCTAAAATGAGGAAATTTTGGAACCTGTCTAGGTCAGAAGCTGTCGGAATGGATTCAGAAAACATTGATTGACACTCCGTTAAATTACGTTGATTTTGTAAAATCATATCAGGTTGGGTAAATCGGTGCTAAAACACGAAGTGAAAGACGGAAAACTAGTCGTTTATCTGGAAGGTCGATTGGACGTTTCTGTGGCAAATGAAGTGGAAGAGGGCCTCATGGAACTCATCGATAACGCTGGTCATAGAAAAGTTCTTTTAAACATGAAGGATGTTGAATACATGTCATCTTCTGGATTCAGAGCTTGTATTTCCACACTTCGCAAGCTCAATTCCAAAGAGGGATCTTTGAAAATTTCGAACATCAAACCTGCTGTCAAACGTATCTTTGATGTTATTGAACTTACTTCTCTTTTTGATATTTATGACTCGGAAGATGCTGCGCTAAAAGCGTTTTAAGCATAAATCCGTGAACCCTATTTTACATAAGATTGTAGAGACCAAACACGAAGAAGTTCGTTTGTCCAGGGGGAAGACTCTTCCTCCTCGTGTCATTCCCATAAGGCCTTGGGAGCCAAGACTCAAAACAAATTCCATTTCAGTCATTGCGGAATGCAAAAAAGGAAGCCCTAGTTCTGGAATCCTTCGCCCTGATTACCACCCTGTTGAAATTGCATCCATTTACGAATCTGCAGGAGCAGGGGCGATCTCTGTCCTCACTGATTCACAGTATTTTTTTGGATCTTTAAATGATCTCAAATCAGTCGCGGAGTCCGTATCTATTCCTGTGATTCGAAAAGACTTTATCATAGATCCTGTTCAAATTGATGAAGCCTAT
Organism: Leptospira brenneri; assembly: GCF_002812125.1. Classification (NCBI taxonomy): domain Bacteria; kingdom Pseudomonadati; phylum Spirochaetota; class Leptospiria; order Leptospirales; family Leptospiraceae; genus Leptospira; species Leptospira brenneri. Next base: position 4,822 of record NZ_NPDQ01000009.1, on the reverse strand, counting down.
TCTTATGGTGCTTCTGCCATTTTACTCATTGTAAGAATCCTTTCTCCCCGTGACTTAACTTCCTTACTGCAACATGCAAAAAACTTAGGACTTTCGATTCTTGTGGAAACACATAATCGTGAAGAAGTAAAAACAGCCCTTGATGCTGGAGCCACTACTATCGGTATCAACACTAGAGATCTGGATACATTTGAAATTCATCAAAACCTAATTGAGGACATTGCTCCTGAACTAGATGATTCCATCATTCGTGTTGCTGAATCTGGAATCAAAAGTTATGATGATTGGCAAAAATACAAAGGGATCGTTGATTCTATGTTAATTGGCACTTACTTTATGAAAAGTAAGGACATAAAAAAAGATTTTCAGTCTCTTCTCTCTGGAAATTAATCTCCGATTTTCAGGTAAATTCTAAGGATAATTTCGCTTTTCTCCAATTGTCCTTCGTTTATTCTATCCGCATGAACTGGAAGCAATTCCTAAAGGGATTCATTTTATTTCTACTCTATATTGGAACTGCCAAATTGGGAATGGAATTTTTCTCTTTCCAACCTATGAACTTGGCCGTCCTCTGGATCCCTTCTGGAATTGGTCTTATTGGTTGTTTATTTTTTGGATATCGTTTTTTACCTGTCGTTTGGCTTGCCAGTTTCCTTGCGAATCAGGATGGGCTCATCAGTAGCCAACATGGTTTGAGCCAGTTTGATTTGTATCTTAGTATTTGTCTTACCGCTGGGGTAGATACATTTCAATCAACATTGGCTTATACCTTTTGGCAGAAAAAAATTCGTAAGAACCTGAATTCCGCGAAAGATAATTTTTATTTCGTTGCTTATGTATCTTTTTTATCGAGTGCAATTTCCATTTTATGTTTGGGAGGAGTTCTCTATTATTTCGGGTATTTTTATAAATTAAATTTTTCTGAAATTGTTAGAACCTTACTCGTTATCATTTTTGGAGATACAATTGGAATTTTTATCACCGTACCATTCTTTATGGCTTGGAGGAAATTTCGACTTGAGGATCTGTCTAGTAAACTGATTTTATGGACAACAGCTTTTATTCTCGTGCAGGCAGTGATTGTTTATCACTTCCCTTATCTTTTCTTTTTATCTTTTTTAATTCTGATTTATTTAGGTTATCGGTTCCAGGTCCGCGGTGTTACCTTAGGTGTATTTCTTTTATACCTATCCAGTATACTGATGACAAGGATGGGAGTTGGCCCATTTGTATACAAGGGAGTTTTTGATTCTTATATTTATCTGATTTCTTTTCTAATTCCGTTTTCTATTTTGTCTGAGTTCATTACCTTACAATACCAACGTCTCATCACTTATCGTTTTGAATTGGAAAAAAAGGTTTTTGACCGAACGAAACTACTGAGAAAACAAGTTTTTGAAAAGAACAAAGCCATAGAAGCCTTACACACTTCTGAAAAACTCTTAAGTGAGTCCAATCACACAAAGGATATATTTTTTTCTATCATTGCCCATGATTTAAGAAATCCGCTAGGAGCTTTTAAGCAGCTAACAGAAATTCTATATGAAGACTTTGACTCACATACGAATGCAGAAAAAAAAGACACTATCTTTGAAATTCAAAATTCCGCATCTTTACTCTATGGACTACTAGAGCAGCTTTTGGATTGGGCAAGAACCCAAACAGGAAATATGCCATTTCGGCCCAAACAAGTCAATCTTATCCATCTTGTCACAAAAATCACTGACCAAGTGGATTCCTTGATCAAAAAAAAATCCATCCGCATCACTACGGATATTGCAGAAGAGTCGGCTTATGTGTATGCAGATTCTGAAATGATTCAGGCTGTACTTCGCAACTTAATTACCAACTCAATCAAATTTACAAATGAAAACGGTGAAATTAAGATCATTGTAAAACAAGATGAAGACGGGATTCGTGTGGAGTGCCATGATAATGGAATTGGGATGGGTAGTTCGGATCTAGAGAAATTATTCCGGGTTGATGCACAAGTAACGAGTATTGGATTGGAAGGTGAAAAGGGGACTGGACTTGGTCTCATCCTTTGTAGTGAATTTATTAAATTACATGGTGGTGAAATTTGGGCAACTAGTGAAAAAGGTAAGGGAACGGTTGTTAGTTTTCGTTTGCCGGCTCCTAGGTAATTTTATGGAAATTAAAAGTAACTAAAACGCGCCAGTCAAAACTTCCATTTCTTTTATTCCTCGTAAGGTAGAAAAATGGTAAACTTTGTATTTTTGGGTTTTGAATTGATTTCAATGATTCCGTTGTGTTTTTCTATGACTTGTTTGGAAATGTAAAGTCCAAGTCCCGTACCTTGTCCCACAGGTTTTGTTGTAAAAAAAGGATCAAAAATTTTATCCAGGATTTCTTTGGGAATGCCTGGGCCTGAATCTTGAATGGAAACAAAAACATAAATTATACCGTCTTTTTGGGTTTGTCCGATCTCAATTTTTAGTTCGCCTTTTCCATTCATAGATTGGATGGCATTTTGGATTAGATTTGCCCAAACTTGATTTAACTCATCCGGATAACATGAAATAGGTGAAATTTGTTGGAAGTTTGTGGTGATTTGAATTCCTTGTTTAAAGTATCCTGCTAAAACTGCGATTACGTTTTGTATTGAGTCCGCTAAATGAATGGTTCTTTTTTCTTCTTTTGGGTCGAAGTGAGTGAAGTTCTTTAGTGCTTGGGCAATTTTGATGGCTCGGTTTGCAGCAATTTGAATTGTGTTAGTGTCTTGTAAAATTTTAACAACCTTTTCTGCTAAAACAAGAAGAGAGTCCGATCTTTTTTCAGAAAATACAGAAGCCCATTCGTCGGGAATATTTTTTAAACCCAAACTCACGAGTAAGTCGGCCATTCTTTCCGATTCATCGATTCTTAAGTTTTGGAGCGTTTGACTGATTTCTTGTTTTTGAAGGCGGTATTCTTTCCCGGAAAGAAGTTCAACTTGGGAAAGTGAAAAATCAATCAGAGATACCAAAATAGGATAACAATCTTTGGGAATTGGCTCATAGTATGGTAACTCTTTAAAAAAGGTAGAGATGCTGTCTCTGATAGAATCGCTAGTCATAATCACTGCACTGAGTGGTGAGTTAATTTCATGAGCCACACTTGCGACCATGACCCCCAAAGAGGATAGTTTTTCAGAGTGAATTAATTGTTGTGATGCGTTTTTGAATTTTAATTCGGCAGAAACAATTTCACCAGAAATATGTTTGGATAAAAAAATAGACTGAAAGAAAACGAAGAGTAACATTCCGTAATTGAGTAATAATGGTTTTGTCCTACCAAGTAGTGATATGGTTATGTCGTGGCTTGCAAACCCAACTAAAAGAAGGATTGATAAACCCAGATAGATAAACCCGGAACGTTTGTCTCTAATATACCGAAAAATTAAATAGATTGCAACTGTCAAAATAGGGATAATTACACATAACACATACAAGTGTAATGAACTAATCAAATAAACCGAACCAAAAATTGTAATGATTGTTGGTATGATTAATATACCAGATGAAATGTATATAATTTGTTTGGAGAGGTATTCTTTTGTTAAAGAGTGGATATAGTGAATTCCTAATATAACGCTAGCATATTGGGTAAAAAAATCGATCCTATAAACAAGTTCGCTTGGATTGGATTCAAAAAAGAGAAATAAAGTTTTCTGTCCAGTTGTAAGGATTTGAAAAGACATGATCAAACAAAAGAAAAAGAAGTAAAGGGAACCTATGATCTTTTTTCTAGTATAGTGCATTCCTAATTGGTAGAAACCCAAAAAAAATAATCCACCGATCACAATCGATTCTTTTAGAATGTCTTTTTCGCGAGAGGTTTTGAGTGATTTCTGGATTCCGAGACTTGGCGGAATTCGAATTCCTCCAGATCTATAAAAACGATTTTTTACAAACACAGTGATTTGGATTTGGTTTTTGTCGGAAGGTAATAAATAGATCAGTTGGGGTTTGATATCAATACTTTCATTGGCATTTCCAACAGATCCAAGAGAGCCGATTTTGGTTTGGTCTTGGAAAACTTCGCAATCAGAAAAAATAACATCAAAATCAAGAGCCAAAGGAATTTTTTCTTTGGGAAGGTTTATCGTTAAATGATAACTTCCAATCCCAAATCCTTTTTTACCGTCTTCCCTTCTGTTATACGAGTTCCAGTTGGGGGAGTCTGGAATGGATACAAGGATGGTATCTTGTGTCTCGCTCAGCGTGAATTTGTTAGGTGTGAATTTCCATTCGCCTTCTAAAGGAAGAATACCTTCTTCTTGGAAAGAGTGGTTTTCTAGATTCAAAATTCCATTCTCTAACTTTGAGTTTCCGTTTGGATTCCAGAAACAAGAACAAAAGAAATAAAGACAAAAGAGGAATATTGTTTTAGAAATAACATTCATAAGATTCCTTTGCCCGATTGGTAATTTGGTCTTTTCGTAAGGTTCATCTAAAGAAACCAGATTTTCGGTTGGTCAAGTTTTATTTTCCTATTCTTTTTTGATAAAAGAGAAAGGTTATCTTTGTTTGGTTGGATTCTAAAAGGCGGATGAGAGAATAACTTGTGTTAAGTTTATTTTGCTGCCGAGAATTGGTCGGAAACAAAGTTCGTTTTTTGTTTCTCTATATGTGATCTTTGTCTGATATCTTTGTGAATCCATAGATTTGGTTTGCATTTTAAATCTTTTTCCATGCCGAAAGTTCGATCTTTCCTCATAAAAAAAAGGTGAATTGTTTCTTAAAACTGGGACAATTTTTATAAAAGAGGTTTGACTTGTGGTGTACATTCTGGAATATGGACAAACGGCGATTGGAAGAGG